>JASFJP010000644.1:0-3000 GCA_050121225.1 Desulfobacterales bacterium | reverse complement strand
CAATGCAACGCTTAACGAACTTTCGGGGATGGGTCCGATGCAATAGTCATCATCTTCCAATGTCCAATGCTGTTGAAGATCCTTGGAAAGAAACAACAACCTGCGGTTTTTGGGATGCAGGGCAATATTGTAAGGCGGGATGTGGCGCTTGATCTCATCGGATTCCAAGACAGCCGCTTCCAGGGCCGAGCCGGTCGTGGTAACTTTTAGATCGTGGGCCTGGGATAACATTTCCAAGATATGCTCGGCATGGCGTGTTTTACGCCCGAAATAGCTGTTCACCCGTTGTTTCAGGGATTTCGCTTTCCCAATATACAGGATATCGCCGTTGGAGCGCATCATTCGATAAATACCGGGTTCTTCAGGTAACCCACGTCGAACCCTCGGATTCATCGGGAATTTGCGAATCGAACGTGCAGCGGGGGGTGTGTTCGCCAGCCAGTTTGCCAGCTGATCTAACCGGCGAACATTGCAGGCATGATCTAACCGTTTAACAACCTCATTCCAGATTTGGGCCGTTGCAACGGCATGGTTCGCACTGCGTCTATATACGGGTGTTGAATGGCCGAAGTACCCTGCAACAGCACGGATACCTCTGCGCGGTAAGTCCGGCAGCAGACGAATTGCAATCTCGTGGGTACAGATGATGTGAAATGGAAAGCGACGGTTGGCATCCTGTTTGCTGTGGAAATCACACAGGAACGGTTCCTCAAAGCGGGCAAAATGGATTACCGTTGGGCAAAAATCCAATTGGTTCACAGCCGCAATTTCATCAGCAGATTCTAAGAGATGATCCCAGACAACCTTAGAAGAAGCCGCCTGTCGCATCGTCTCGCCTGTGATTCCGGTGATGCGTTGGACGGCCCGCGGTATTTCTGTATCCGGCGGCAGCTTGATCAAGTATGATTGAACAGCCAGCGTCTCCGAAGTTGGCGGAGAGGATAGGCAAACCGTCGTCCAACCGATTTCAAGGAGTTGCCCCTTGTCCGGATTTGCTCCAGTGGTTTGACAATCCAGAGCCAAAATCGTTAGATCTATAAGAGGGATTTTCATTAAAGATGTATTCGCAGAGCAGCCTTTATTAGATTTCTGGCATACCTTTACGGTATAAACCAGCCCGTGTCAAAGCTCTTATCTGTCTCACTTTTTTTTGCTATCGCGCAAGATTTGTTTTTGTTTTAATAATGTCAATATGTTATAAAAATTTTCATCCGAATTGTTTAATTTGGATTCCGGTCATGGCCGATAATGTAACGCAGATAATTAGCTTTTGTGGTTAAACGCAAAATTTTGATGGAAATTTAAATGGACCAGGAACAATACAATGCGTTGAGACAACTTAGAGACCATATCCCTCGCTTAGCCGAGATGCTTAGACTGGGAAGCGATGAGGATATCGGTTTCTGGACCAATATAGTCGATGCCAAGCTGCTATCACGGCTGTCACCGGATTTTCCATTGGTCGCGGCTATTTGCGGAGGTGGATCATCTGGAAAATCGACTCTTTTCAATTCAATTCTGGGTGAATCGCTGGCACCGACCGGCGGAAAGGCGGGTATGAATCGCCGGGTTCTATTTGGGATTCCGGCGGAGCGCAACGAGCAGAGCAGTTTGATTGCAGATCTGGCTGAACCTTTTAAAACCATCCCTGAACCGTTACACGACAAGGAAGAGTTGACCGTTCCAGGTAAGCCGCTTTTTATCCTTAATCATTCACGACTGCACGGCATTGTATTGCTGGATACTCCGGATTTCGACACCGGGGCCCAGGGTGCGTACACCAATCGCGAAGTTACTCGAATGGCTTTAGAAGCCTCCGATGTTCTGATCTACATCTTCACCAACTCCAATTATAATAACCGGGACAGCACCGATTTTATCGGCCAAATGCTTACGGGGATCGGCCGTCGAAAGTGCTTTCTGGTATATCGGGTGTATCCCAGTTTTACGGATAAGGAAGTGACTGAACACGCAATGACTGTCGCCCACGGAATTTACGGTGACATGGCAGACGACTATCTGCTGGGAGTTTATCGTACAGACGAAGATAATCGGGTAGCCGCCGGTGAAAAATTCATGGAAATTCGAGCGGTACAACCCCAGCAGCCTGTTTTTCAGGAAGCCCTGCAGGCAATTAACGCCCCCGGTCTGCGCTTCAGCCTGTACGCATCCATTTTAACGGATATTTTGCAGCAAGCAGATACCATACTGAATCAAGCGCAGGTGTCTATAGATGAATTAACCTTGTATCTCGATTCACTGCAGACAGCTCAGAGCCACTCGGTCCATGAAGCGCTCAAACATTTTCCTGTAGATATCGTTATGAGACGATTTGCCCGAATCTGGTCAACGACCGATCCGTCTCACATTAAGATTATGCGCAAAACCGGCAGCTTAATCGAACTCCCGTTAAAAATGTTACTCGGAGCCGCCGGTTGGGCAAAAGATCAGTTATCTCCAGGTCCGCCCAGCCGTGCGGCTACCGCTGAATTTGCCGAAAAATTAGATGAAGACCTGGTGACGGCCGTGACCAGTCTGCACTACCAGGCGGTCAGCCAACAGATTACGACAAAAGGTTCAATGAATGATTCCGTCGCTAAACGCATGGTTGAAACCATTGAAAGAATCAGGGCGATAAAAGGCCTCAAAAAGACACAAAGCCCCCAGGCCGAGCCTTCCGGAGAAGGTACCGCAATTACTTTTTTAGTTGATACCCACCCGGTGGTTTATTCCGAGCAACAGAAGCTGCGCAACAAGGATTTTAAATCCGTTCTGCAATCCATCACGTCACGCAAAGATGCCATTAGCGATATTTCACGAGATATAGAAATGGATCTCAAAGATCTTGCCGATCAATTCCGCGACAGCATGGGATTGTGGAGTAAAATTAATCAAACCTTCTGGGCGCTGCTAAATGTATTACCGGCGACCGTTGCCGTTACCTACGTTCTCTCCACTGGCGACCCGGTTGGAGCAGCGGGGATCAAAGTAAAGTTGGCA
>JASFJP010000643.1:0-3016 GCA_050121225.1 Desulfobacterales bacterium | reverse complement strand
AGGGTAAATCTGTGTGGGTCTGTGGCTAATTAAGCTATTAGAGCACAACCTTTGTTAAACTGGGCACGAATGAGTTTCCGATTTGGTCACAAATAGGTCGCCCAATGCGCTATTATCCTGTACACCTCGATATTCAAAATCGAAATTGCCTGGTCGTCGGAGGAGGCTCGGTCGGCACCCGGAAAGTCTTGACGTTATTGCAATGTGGCGCCAGGGTCACCGTGGTCAGCCCGGTTATATCCGATCGACTGCGCGCGATAGCTGCAACCGGCGCGTTAACACTGTACAAGCGCCCCTACCAAACCGGAGATCTCGATGGTATGTTTATGGTGATCGGCGCGACAAATGATGAAGCTCTAAATCGACGAATCAGCAGCGATGCGGAGGGGGCGAACACCCTGTGTAATATCGCAGATCGACCGGAGATCTGCAACTTTATCCTCCCATCTATTGTCCGGCGGGATGATCTGGTCATTACAATCTCGACATCCGGTCGGAGCCCGGCATTGGCAAAAAAATTGCGCCAAATTCTTGAAAACCAATTTGGCGAGGAATATGAAGACTTTCTGAACTTGATGGGAGCTATACGCAAAAAGCTATTAAGCCGATCTCATGAACCGGAAGCTCACAAACATCTGTTTGAACAGCTGATAAACAGCGACCTAATTGCATTGATCCGGGATAAAAAAATAGACGATGTCAACGCATTGCTGATCGATATATTAGGGCAAGGCTACCGTTATGATGAATTAATGCGATCTTAGAATGTTAAAATGTTCAGCGTTCCGGGTTCATAGGTTCAAAGGTTGCAGCGTACAAATAAATATTGCCCAACGCAGAATAATTTCTTTCGACATTCGATCTGCCCGCAATGCGTTGAAACCGGTGTGATGCCAATTAAATTATTTGGTTCATAAAGCAACGCTCGGGCTAACCCAACGCACTATGCATGTCAGGCGGGTATTCGCTTTTTTATCATCGCAAAGTTATAGTCTCTTTCTCGATTAAATAGGCCGCCTCGGCGAACAGCGGCTGGCTCAACTCTGAACCCTTGTTGAACCTTGAACCTCTAACCCCTTCAAATTTTAAGGCTGGATAATGGAAATTGTGTTCATTTTGACGATTCTGCTTTACCTGACCAGTGCTGCGGGTTATTTGGCTTTCCTTTATCTTCAAAAAAAACTTTTACACCGATTTGGATACTTCCTTCTGCTTGCCGGATTTATGTGCCATACAGCAACCATTATCTACGCTTTTGTGAGTAGCGGTCATATGCCGGTCAGCAACATGCATGAAACGCTGTCATTGGCCGCGTGGACCATTGCCGGAATGTTTCTCGTTACTCAATATAAATTTAACATTAGGATTCTGGGTATTGTCGCAGCACCGCTCGTAGCCCTTATAATGATTGTGACCACCCTATTGACCAACGAGCCATCACAAACGGCAAACTTATATAAAAACTTCTGGTTAATTGCGCATGTCGTGGTCATATTTATCGGCGAGGCGTCCTTTGCACTGGCATGCGGGCTTGGGGTGCTATATCTTATACAGGAAAACTCGATTAAAACGAAAAAACATCGATTCTTTTTTAAACGCCTACCGTCACTGGATCTACTGGATTCCGCCGGCTATGTCTGCATCGTCGTGGGCTTCACTATGCTGACGTTAGGCCTAATCACGGGCTTTGTTTATGCTAAATCCATCTGGGGCCGGTTCTGGAGCTGGGATCCCAAAGAGGTCTGGTCGGGAATTACATGGCTTTTTTATGCGGCGCTTCTGCATGAACGGCTCATTGTCGGCTGGCGAGGTCGGAGATCAGCCATCATGGCAATCATTGGTTTTGGTGTACTGCTGTTCACGTTTCTTGGTGTCAATCTACTCTTGGAGGGACATCACAAAGACTTTACTAAGATTTAAACCAAGTTGCGAAAATACGTTATGTTTCGAATCGATACGTTAACGAATGTATTATGGCCGATATTGTATTGCTGGGAATAAATCATAATACCGCTCCGGTTGAGGTCAGGGAGTGTATTGCCTTTTCACCGGACGAATCGGAGACGGCACTTCAATTGCTTCACCGCAATCCGAGTATCAAGGAAGTGCTTCTTTTTTCTACGTGCAATCGAGTTGAAGTGTTGTTCGTCACAGAAAACAAATCTCGGGCGATTGAGTCGACCACAAATTTCATCGCCGAATATAACAAAATTCCGCTAGCCCAATTTGAAGATGCTCTCTACATCCATGAAGGAGATGAAGCCGTACGCCATTTGTTCAGGGTTGCCTCTAGTCTGGACTCTATGGTGCTCGGAGAACCACAGATTCTCGGTCAGGTCAAAGACGCCTATAGAGTGGCGACATCTTCTAAAACATCCGGGGTCATCTTAAATCGACTTCTGCATCGAGCATTTTTTATAGCCAAGCGCATACGCACCGAAACCGGCATCGGGGACCGGGCTGTATCTATCAGTTATGCAGCAGTTGAGCTGGGACGGAAAATATTCGGAACACTCAAGGGAAAAACGATATTGCTCGTGGGAGCAGGAGAGATGGCTGAGCTTTCTGTTGAACATCTAATTCAAAACAGAGTGGGCGATATCTACGTCGCCAATCGAACCTTTGAAAACGGTGTTGCTTTAGCGAAACGGTTCAATGGAAAGGCAATCCGATTTGAAGAGATATCCAGAAGTCTAGAATTTGTTGATATCATTATTAGCTCCACCGGGTCACCGGATTTCGTCATAAACCGAGAGCAAGTAAAAGCCGTCATTCGAATTCGACGGAATCGCCCCCTTTTTTTCATCGACATCGCGGTACCCCGCGATATTGATCCCGACGTGAATCGACTGACCAATTCATATGTTTACGACATCGACGATCTTCGAAGCATTATTGATGAAAATATTGAGGATCGCCAAAAGGAGGCAATCAAAGGGGAGCGGATTGTCGATGAAGCCGTCATCCATTTTCGAAACTGGTGTGAAAGTCTGGAGGTGGTGCCCACCATTGTAGC
>JASFJP010000642.1:0-3017 GCA_050121225.1 Desulfobacterales bacterium | reverse complement strand
ACCGGCCAATTGTTCGGCGGCATTTAGGGTTTTATTCCTATGCCTTTTTGACCAGCCGACTCCAAGGCCAGCCATTCGTTTGATAGAAATTAATGACCATGACTAATATAAGTATCAGGCCCCAGATAAACTTCTTGAAAAATGGGTTAAAGCCGAGAATATTCAATCCGCTTTGCAGAACCTGCAAGATAACGATGGCCATCGTAAGTCCCAGGACGCCGCCCCGTCCTCCTTCCGGATTCGTGCCTCCCAGGATCGCAATTAACACCCCCAGAAGCAGATAGGCATATCCATAACCCGGCCGCATCGAATTTACACGCGAAATAATGATAATAGACGCTATCCCGGACAGGAGACCCGATAAGAGATAGGTTTTAACCAAAACCATCGTGTTGTTTATCCCGGAGAATCTGGCAACAATGGGGCTGGTACCCAACATGTACATTTTAAATCCCTGAGAACTCTTTTTCAGCATGAGGGATACCATACAGGCCACCACGATGAAAATGATCAACGGCATCGGAATGGTCAGTATTTCCCCGCTGCCGATAAACAAAAATTCCTCAGGAAATCCACGAATTCCATGCCCTTCGGTTAATATAATCGCAAAACCGATGAACAGGCCGTTCGTACCCAGGGTCGCGATGATGGCCGGTACCCCAACCACAGTGATGACAATCCCGTTGATTAAGCCGCAAATAAGCGAAACGACCAAAGCGGCCAAAATCGCAAGCGCTATAATGGTTGCAGGTGAAATTCCCATATCTTGCGCGGTCACATGACTTGCCAGAACCATGGCGCCTACCACGCCGCTTAAGTTGGCGATGGATACAACTGAGAGATCTATACCACCGGTGATCATGGCCAGCATAATCCCCAAGGCCAGCAGTCCGTACTCCGGAAACTGACTCGCCATAGATTGGAAGTTGACCAGCCGTAAAAATTTTTCCGGTAGGAAAATCGACATAACCGTAATCGTGCCGATCATAATGATAAATAAAGTCAGGTTATCCGAGGTTCCTAATTTTAGTTTACCAATCAACGTCTACTCCTATTTGATCATTCTGCAAAGGAAAGGCTCCTTTTTTTCTGAAGTTTGCTTTGGTAATGAGTGATACTCACACCCACGACAATGACCAACCCCGTGAAAAACTGGTGCCAGTAAGAGGACAGACCGATTAGAACGAGATTTTTTTCCAGGATAACCATCATGATAACGCCTAGAAGCGTTCCCGTTAGTGTACCGCTGCCACCGGTTATCTTGGTCCCTCCGATTACCACAGCGGCGATGACCTTTAAAAGTTCGGTGTCGACAATATAATTGGGGTTACTGTATCTGATCAGTGACAAGTGCATCACTCCCATAATTCCCGATAGAAAACCGATATAACTGTATACAAAAAACAGAGTATTGTTGATGTTGAATCCAGCTCGCTTTGAAGATTCGTAGTTCCCGCCCACAGCATAAACCGATTTGCCCAGTAGCGTCCGCTGCAGGATAAACCATGTCAGTAGGACAATTGCGAGAAGTAAAACGACGAAAATGGACAGCCCATAGACCGTTCCATCGCCCCTCGTCAAAGTGAGTACTTGCAAATGACCGAATGCTTTGAAGCAATCCGGCAGTTGCCCGGTATTCACGGCTCTTGTGCCCACAAACACCAAAAGGGCGCCATGAAAAATATTTGCGGTGCCCAAGGTGACAATCAGGGCCTGCATTCGAAACGTGCTGATAAAGAAGGCGTTTATGGCCCCCAACGCAGTCCCCACGGCACAAGAAATCAGAAAGGCCAATAGCAGGTTGTCTATTCCAAGTGCAATGAGGGCATTCACAGCAATATACTGTCCTGCAATCGCAATGGCCGGAAAGGAAATGTCGATGCCGCCGGACAGCAGCCCTACAAAGAACGCTATGGCCAGAATAGCCATCCCCGAGCTGCTTTTAATCAGGTCGAACATATTCTCAATGGTGAGAAAAGAAGGATTGATAACAGTTACAACAAAGCTGAAGATCAGTATGACGAAAAATAGATAGGTTTCGTTCCGTTTTAATAACCTCGAGACCATCTAGCTTACCTCAGCCTTAAGTTGGGTCGCAGCAATGTCGAAAATATGGCTTTCTGAGGCATTGGCAACATCTTCAATTTCGGCCACGATCGTTCCCTCGCGCATCACCAACACTCTGTTGCAATGCTGCAGCACCTCCGGGATCTCGTCGGAGATCAGGATAATGCCAACGCCCTCATGCGCGAAGTCGCGGATGATATCATGGATATTATTTTTAGAGGCAATGTCGATTCCGATCGTTGGCCCGTCGAGGATAAACAATTTGGGATTCGTCGCCAACCATTTTGCCAGGACAACTCGTTGCTGGTTCCCACCGGATAGACTGCTGGTCGGCATCGCTGCAGAGGAAGTCTTAATTTTAAGATCCGTGATCCATTTGGATTCCACTTTCTTTCGTTTTTCACCGGAAATAAGTTTAAACTTGTTCAGTAGTTTTTCGACTATGGTTACCACAATATTGCTGCCAATGGATTTCTCGACGAAAAGGCCTTGAAGCAATCGATCCTCGGGTAGATATCCCACTCCCAGTCTCATCGCATCGTTCGCTGCGTTGATTGCAACCGGCTTCCCCTCCAGTATGATCTGGCCTGAATCGGGCTTATTTAAACCGAACAAAGACAGCGCCAATTCCGTTCTGCCGGAACCGATCAATCCTGTAATTCCAATAATGTCACCACGTTTAACAGAGAAGCTAATATTCTGAAAATGCCCCTTGCGGGTTAAATTCTTTATTTCGAGCATCGGATCGTCGGGAAGTTTTTCTTCATCACGCCGGTAAGCTGTGGATTCTAATTTTTGACCGGTCATTAAAAAAGTCAGCTTGTCGTTGTCCAATTCTCCCGCCGGGTAGACTCCAATTTTTTTGCCGTCACGAACGATGGTGACATTCTCCGCTATTTCAAATACCTCTCCTAATTTGTGACTTACGAACAGAGTCGCAATCCCCTTTT
>JASFJP010000641.1:0-3017 GCA_050121225.1 Desulfobacterales bacterium | reverse complement strand
GAAAGCCTTGGTTTGAGATTCCTGATAGGAACCACCGTAGGAGCAGACCCTCAATGTTCCTCCCTTGGCCATGGTCGTGTGCACAAAAGGTCCCACAGATGCCGTTACCAGGGCAACTCCCGTCGCTGCCCCGGTCGTTTTGAGAAATTCCCGACGGGTTATCTCTTTTTGACGTTGCATTTGCTTCTCCTTTTTCATTTTACACCTCCTTTAGTTTGAGGGTTACGACCACAATGGTCTTATTTGAGTGCAAGTCCGTGGCGGGTTTGCCAGCCTAAGATGATGCTGTCACCGATGTCAAATTTTTGGGCGTTGGGTCCGCTTTGAACCTTAACCTCGATGATGAGCTCCGGTGCCAGACTGATGCGATAAATTCTGGCTTCTCCGACGTATACAATTTCCTCGGCCGTGCCGGTAAAGCGATTTATTATTTCATTCGTTTCTGCGGCATCGCTTGTGAGGATTTGTATTTTTTCCGGCCTGATGGCGACCGAAAGCTCTTCACCTAATTCCAACGGGGATTGCTGCCGGACCCACACAATTAATCCTTCGGGAGTTTCAATGGAAGCCCGGTTGCCGTTTATCCCGGCCACGCGACCCTGCAAAAAGTTGGATTCTCCGATAAAGTCTGCCACAAAAAGATTGACCGGAGACTCATACAGTTCCACGGGGGTATCCAGCTGAATAATTTTGCCGTCATTCATAATGGCGATGCGATCGGACATGGTCAGGGCTTCTTCCTGATCATGGGTGACGTATATAACCGTGATGTTTAATGATTCCTGGAGATGTTTGATTTCAAGGCGCATATGATCCCGCAGTTTTTTATCGAGTGCTCCCAACGGCTCATCCATGAGCAGAATTTTCGGTTGAAATACAATTGCACGGGCCAATGCTATGCGCTGCTGCTGTCCGCCACTGAGCTGATGGGGAAAACGTGATTCAAAACCGGGAAGCTTAACCAGCTCCAACGCCTGCTGGGTCATTTTTAGGATTTTATCCGATGGTGTGTTGCGCATTCTTAGGGGAAAAGCAATGTTGTCAAAAACATTCATGTGAGGGAAAAGCGCGTAGTTTTGAAAAACCATCCCGATCCCACGGTTGTTGGGTGCCACGGTTGTAATGTCTTCATTTTCCAGCAGGATCTCACCGCTGGTGGGGATTTCGAATCCGGCAATCATATTCAGGGTGGTCGTTTTTCCGGATCCGCTGGGGCCTAGCAGAGTAAGAAATTCACCATGTTCAATGCTCAAGGTGACGTCATCGACGGCTTTCACGTCTCCAAACAATTTAAACACGTTGTGAAGCTCAAGCTGGTAACTCATCGGTGACTTTTCCTATATCCTCGTACAATCAAATCTGTATAAAAGGCGCGAAATCAATCACGAGCAGGTAGCCAATGGCAACGTTACTCGTTTTATGCAGGTCTGCGCAGGCCTTCTTTTCCAGAAAGAGTATGTTGCTGTACACAGCGTCATAATAAATTGCGCATTCTCCTTTGATTCGTTGATTTTAAAACTAGCGCATCGTTTCAAACATGCATAACGCTTTGTATGGTTGCGCAATGATGTATGTCGTTCTGTATAAAACCGCTTGAATAGTGCAGTTTTTTCATACATGATCCCCTATCGGGCGTCAAGAACCATTGCCAAGTCAAAAAACATTACGATCTTTTCTAACAACCCATCACTTATGGAAATATCTTTCCGGGATTCAAAATGCCATTGGGATCAAACACCGTTTTTAAACGTTTCATCCATTCAATGCTGGTTCCGTGTTCGGTTGCCATAAATTTTCGTTTGCCAATACCGACACCGTGTTCACCGGTTGCAGTACCGCCAAGTTCAAGGGTCTTTTGAACGAGTCGTTGGACAATCTGATCAATCAGATTCCATTCATCCTGCTTTTCTTTTTTACCGGCAATATTGAGGTGAACATTGCCGTTGCCGGCGTGGCTGATGTAATAACTGACCAAATTCGTTCCGGCCATCTCTGCATTAATAGCTGCGATCAATTCGGAATAGGCTGTGATCGGTACGGCCACATCCATTATTAAAATGCCGCAATCAGGGTGATTTCGAATTATCATTTCACCTAAACCATGTCTGGCTTTAAATATGCGGTCTCTTTCCGCCCGCCCGACACCCGGAACAAAATTTAGGCAGCCCTGGGCATTGCAAATTTCCCCTGCCATTTCGATGACTTCTGCCAGCTGACGTGTCGTGGTTCCGTGAAATTCCATAAATATCGTCGGAGATATTGTCAACTCAAGGTTTTCTTCCCGATTCATCAACTCGATGCACTCCGGACCGAGCAATTCCAGCGCCGCCGGGTTCAGACCTGAGCGCATAATTTCAAACACGGCTTTTCCGGCTGCTGCGATAGAAGAAAAGGTCGCAACGGCAGCTGAAAACTCAACCGGAAGACCGACAAGACGCACCGTGGTGCCGACGACAATCCCTAGCGTTCCCTCCGATCCGACAAACAATCGAATCAAATCGTATCCCGAAGATGTTTTGCTGGCCCGAGTGCCCAGGTCAAGAAACTCGCCACTGGCCAGCACAACCGAGAGCCGCAAAACATAATCCTTGGTTGACCCATAGTAGATGGTGCGGGTGCCGCTGGCATTATTGGCAATCATGCCGCCGATTGTGGCGCGGGCCCCCGGATCCGGTGGAAAAAACAGGCCCTTATACTTCAACTTTTGATTTAAATCCTGATAAACGACTCCCGGCTCCACATCAGCCTGAAAATCCTCCTCACGAATATCCAAAATTCGATTCATCCGGCTAAAATCAAGCACAATTCCGCGTTTAACCGGAATCGGGTTTCCTTCCAAACTCGATCCGGAACCCCAACCGGTAACCGGAAGCCGGTTGTGATTGGCGTATTTTACAATTTCGGCCACCTCAGCAGTAGATGTGGGCCAGATCACAGCTTCCGGGCGACTGGGGGCATGGAAGGATTGATCCCTGGCATGTAGATCAAGCACCGATTCACCGGTGGAAAACCGATCT
>JASFJP010000640.1:0-3023 GCA_050121225.1 Desulfobacterales bacterium | reverse complement strand
TTCCCTTTCAAAAATTGCCGTTAAAGATAAATCGCGGCATGTCGCGGGGAGCTTAATACCTGAATCCAAGTAGTAAATATCCGAGACCAGAGGAGCCGGCTTTGGTCGACCCCAGAGGGGTTAAAGAGGTAATTACCGTGACCAGCCGTGTTCTGGTTTCAGGTGTCAGGTGTCAGCAAAAGAATTCGACCCCTTGGATCGCTGGTGCTCATAAAATGGACTTTCTTTCACCGGTGTTGCCCCACAGTTTTATCCGAATAAGTGTTCAAGGGTCAGGATTCAGTATTCACTGACACCTGACACCTGACACCTGAAACCATTAGCAGATTTGGCCTATGGCAGAGCCGGTTATCTCTGACCCCCGGCGTCGGGATCTTCGACTGGCCCTGAGGACTAGGTTTTCAATGTTAGAATAAACATTTCGCCTGCTTCAGTATCGAAGGAATTGGAAATGACTCTAAAGAATACAGTTTTTTCAGCTTTGGCTTTCATTTTGGGGATTTTCTGCTACTCCATCGTTTTTTCTGCAAGTGAAGTAAGTAACACTATGGTCTTTCAAGGGGCGACTTTCTCAGCAATCCTTGAGGAAGAGTCTCTTAAAAACGTTATCGAAAAATTTCAAAAAGAAACCGGAATCTGGCTCAAAGCCCCTGAATCAGAATTGAACGAACGGGTATCAGTTCAATTTGTAAATCTCTCGATCCAAGAAGGTCTCAAGCGAATCCTCCGTACGATGAATCATAGCTTTCTTTTTGACCAGTCTAACAATCTAATAGGTGCATTCATATTTGGAAAGGCAAACCGCATAGAGGATGCAAGCTCTCCGTCAGATATAAACGAAAAGATGGTCAAAGCGGCAATGGAGGGCGACACGGCTGCAGTGGTTGAATTGCTTGCCAAGGGAGCCGATGTGAACGCGAAAGGGAGGTATTCCGGATGGACGCCCCTGATCCTGGCGGCTCGAAGAGGGGAAACTGGATTGGTGAATTTTCTGCTATCCTACGGTGCAGACGTAAATGAAAAAAGCGATGTCCGGAATCGAACTGCAATAATGGAAGCAGCAAGAAATCGAAAAGTCGAAACTGTAAAAGCATTGCTGACAGCGGATCCAGATGTCGATGCGGTGGATTGGGAGGGCTACACTGTACTGATGTTTGCAGCGGTCTCTGGCCAGAGCGATATTGTGGACGTTCTTCTCACTCACGGGGCGGACGTGAATGTGAAGAATAAAGTGGGTAGCTCTGCCTTGACGATGGCATCAGGTTACCCGAATGTCTTTAAAAAACTCAAGGCAGCCGGGGCAGAGGAGTAGTAAAATAATGGTCGAAAAATTCATTCCTTTCTGCCAATTCTGAAAAACGCCCGACACTGCTAAATTGATCAGAGAATTAAGTGCCAGCCCCCCTCTTGCGAGGGGGCTTGTGCAAATCTCAGTTGGTTTGCTGACTCAAAAATGATTAAATTGATTGGACCCCTGCCGTAACCCTTGCACACGAAACACCAATCTTCATCTTGTGAAAGCCAGACTGCTTTTTCGGACCCGCCAGGGATAAATCCCCGAATATATATTGTCATTTTTATCGCAGCTGTGGACATTTTTTTGAAAAAAAGTGAAAAAAGTTTTTTTTAGCAGGGGTGATTCTGGGAATAATAGTGGTAACAAAATATTTAGTGCAGCGCCAATGATACAAAGATTTAGGATGAGCTGCAGAACGAGGATATTTCAAAACTTCGAGACTCCCGCGAATACCATAGAAGTTATACTCTGCTGGCTCATTCCCATTTTTCTGACCGCCCTTCGCTCTGTAAAACCATAATTTAAACTAGCAAAGTGGATTTCGCCCATTCTGTGTATTCTCCGGCTTTCTCCGGCCGGATATCCCACTTTCCTACATATAGCACCATAACGTGTCACCTCCTTAATATTCGGTAATTTTGGTAACTCATTTACTATGGGCGGTCAGAAAGATTAAGAATCTATTTGGATTATGGTAAGAAATAAAATCAACATCAACTTAAATTCTCTTATAGGTAACTCTATGACGCCAACCCTAATATATAGGACGCCAAATAGTTGGTTTTCGCTGGCGGCCACGCTCCTCAAACCAGGCGTCTTCGTTTTTGGGCGGAGACACTATCATTTGGGTTTCCTTTCGAATTAACCTGATGGCTTCCGTAGGACAGTCACACAAAGACCGCAGCCAATACACTTCTCCTCGATTATCTTGTAAGCATTTGAAAAACATCTCTGTTTAAAATTTCTTCAGCACCCTTAAGAATTCCATTGATCAAATCCTTCACATTAACTATTTTGTCTATGGCACTGACAGCTAAAGAGCCGGGAGCTACCCTCAACACCTCTTCTGATTCAAATGATTGCTCCTGTTCAGGGTCTTCCTTTGATAAAACCATTTCAAGCTTGGTTCTCCAGGCATCGTCAGGGATTTTGCCCTTTTGCTTCATCACTTTTCCCAGCTGACGAGGATCAGGCGGGGTCAAAACTTTTTTTATCAATTTTGGGTCATCTGGAGCGGTATCAACAAGAAATTGTTTATGCCGCATAGTGATTGGACATTCTTTGGTCGCCATAAAAGCCGTTCCCATATACACACCCTCTGCACCCATGGCGAGTGCCGCCAAAAAGCTTCGTGCATCCCCAATACCCCCGGCAGCAATGATTGGTATTTTTATCTTCTTTGCTGCCCATGTTATACTTGTCAGAGTTGGCAACTGATCAATACTCTTAAACCCAACACCTTCCAGCCCAACGATAACAACCGCATCTACACCCTGTTTTTCTGCAATGATCGCATGTTTGACGGTAGCAACCTTATGAATCCATTTAACGCCGGCTTCTTTTAATCGTTTCCCATGATCGGTGGCTTTATAGGCAGCTGTTTCAACCACTGAAATCCCCTCTTCGATTGCCACTTCTCTCATCTCATCTATTTGGGGACATATTCCAACACTGAGGTTAACCCCAATCGGTTTATCGGTTAAGGCTTTTGCCCTTCGAATATCTT
>JASFJP010000639.1:0-3026 GCA_050121225.1 Desulfobacterales bacterium | reverse complement strand
AATCGCAGGTTGTACCTACCCGTCCATTCGGCAATACCGGCGTCGATGTCCCCATTCTTGCCTTTGGCGGCAGTCTGGATACGTCCATGAGCACGCTTTTACTGAAACAGGCCGTCAAATGGGGAGTCACCTATTGGGATACGGCTGCATCTTACATGGGAGGTAAAAGCGAGAGAGGTATCGGCAGATACATTAGTAAATATCCTGAAGACCGAAAAAAGATTTTTCTGGTAACAAAATCGTACACGTGGACTCCCAGAGACATGACCCGCGATTTGAATACATCTTTGGAAAGAATGAAAACGGACTATATCGATCTTTATTTTTTACATGCAGTCCGGAATGTCAGCGGCCTGGGAAACGAACTGAAAACATGGGCCGAAAAAGCAAAATCAGCAGGCAAGATACGCTTTTTCGGTTTCAGCACACACGGCAATATGGAAACCCTTTTACTTGAGGCATCAAAACTCGGCTGGATTGACGGCATTATGATGACGTACAACTTCAGGCTGATGCACGAAGACAACATGAGAAGAGGCGTAGATGCCTGTTACAAAGCCGGTGTCGGTCTGATAGCAATGAAAACTCAAGGCGGGGGACAAATCAGAACCGATACCGAAGTTGAACTTGAGCTCGGTGGACGCTTTTTACAAAAAGGGTATACCGAGGCCCAGGCCAGGTTAAAAGCTGTCTGGGAAAACCCGCAAATCGCCGGCATTTGTTCAGAGATGCCGAATACGACCCTATTAATGTCCAACGTTGCCGCCGCAACGGATAGAACGAAGCTCTCAGGCCGAGATTTGGAGCTTCTGCAGCAATACGCCAAGGAGACCCGTTCAGATTACTGCGCCGGTTGTGCCGATATATGTGAGCCGGCCGTGGAAGGGAAGATCCCAATTTGCAATGTAATGCGCTATCTCATGTATGCCCGAAGCTATGGCAGCCAGCACAAGGCAATGAAGGGCTATCATAAACTTCCCCTCAGCACACGCATGCGAATGGCAAATACGGACTATACATTAGCCGAGCAACGGTGTCCCCGCAGAATCCCTATCGGGGCGCTCATGCAAGAAGCTGAAAATGAATTGGCATAACGCCCAAAATAAGTGGATCGTATCATATTTTAGTTGATCTCTATCAATGTTCGTGGCAAATCATTTTTGTCGAAAAACTTCAAATTTCAAAAGAACAAAAATGATTCTCACGCGCCTGGATCAAAACATCAGATAATGTGGATAATGGAAGAAGCTAGACCCGTTGCTATGTTTATCGAACCAACAGATTTAAATGTTCCCAAAGAATTGCGACCAGAGCGACGTAGAGGATCCAAAGAACGTCGAAAACTGCACACCTATATCTACGACGACCGACGCAGCGGCATTGCGGATAGAAGAAAACGAACCGGTTAACCAAAGGATATCTGCCTTTTTTTAAAATTATTTGAGCTTATTTGAGGTGATTCAAGCCAGAGGGGGAAACCATGCCAATTATCAATCCAGAAATCCTAAATAAAAGTAAAAAGGAGTTATTTGCAGCGATCCTCGCGTCTTGTGATATGTTGCAAATCGAAAAACTTTTTTACGAAAATCATAGTTTAAGATTAAAAGAAAAAATGCAGTTTAAAGACGGTCAGTTTTTCGTTCACAATAACGAGATAGCATTTAAAATCAATTTTATGACGGTTGCCGCATTCTCGTTATTGCTAAATAAAATGGGTAAATTTAAAGGATTTATTGATCCTAAGGATCAGCCTTCTCTTGCAGACACTGAAGAATCCGAGTTAGATGATATTGTCACTGATTCTGCAGGGATGAGAATGAGAGAGGCCGAGTTTCTTGAGTCGATCGCGGCATCTATTGGAACGGAAAATATTAATAACCTGCTAAACAGCGCATTTGGGATAGAGGCTGTAGGCAAACCGACCTACAATCAGGGCGAAATCATCGTCTTTAATGACCATGTAACCTATCAGCTCGTTTATGAGGTTAGAGTGATTTTTACGTTGGTATTAGACCAAAAGGGTAATTACATCAGTACGACAATTAAAAATTTAGCTCCGGGGCCGTCAGCTAAAAAATCTAAAGTGACTACCAGCAATCCTTCAGATTCGGAGTTAATCGATAAAATCATTGAAACTTCCGAATTCTTTTAACGGATTGTTTGTTTGTAACAAATAATTTCGAGGACTTAACAATAAATCCGTCCAATAGGCAATAAAAGCGTTAACGCGACCTTATTCTCTCACCCCGTTTTCAGTCATTTGCAGCATGGCTGTAGCTTCTGCTCGAATCTCATCGCGTAAAGACTTGGGCGCCAGCACCACGGCCTTGGCGCCCCATGTTAGCACCCAATACTTAATCTCTTTCGTACCGGCTACCTCAGCCTCAAAAATAATGGAACCATCCTTTCGAGACTCAATCGTCTGGGTATCATGCCAGACCTTTTCGCGAATGTATCCGGCAACTTCCGGTGCAAACCATATCCTAACTTCCACGGATTCGCCATGAAACACACCGAAGCTTGACTTCATAAAATCATCGACATTAAAATCAGCGGGCATTTCAAATGTTTCATCAGTTTGATCAATTTTGCTAATGCGATCCAATGCAAATATCCGAACATCCTGCCGCAAACCACAATCTCCGATCAAATAAAACCTCCCGTCAAAGAACCAGATTTTATAGGGTGCCACCCTGCGCCGGCTCTCTTTCTTGCGACTCATGGTAAAGTATGAAATATCGACGTGCTTTCTATGGACCGCCGCCTCGCTAATCATCTCTATGATTTCGTGTAATTTTCCGTGCTGCTTATAGGGTTTGGATCTCACTTCCAGGCTCTTATCAATGCGACTGAGGTAATCGATATATTCCGGCGGTAAGGTGGCCTTAATCTTTTCAAAAAACGATTCCAAGGAATCTTTCAAAAAGGTATTTTTTAGCACGTTCATTATACCGCGGCTGAAATAAAGTGCCATCAGCTCCATAAGGTTAAACGGAATAGGTATACTATGTTTTGCGGTATCCAGC
>JASFJP010000638.1:0-3028 GCA_050121225.1 Desulfobacterales bacterium | reverse complement strand
CATGACTGGTGCCAACTAACTCAACTGGTTTTCGTGATCTTGTATACTTGGCGCCCTTACCCGAATTGTGATCGGTCAACCGATTTTTAAGATCATTGCTGATCCCACAATACAGCGAGTTGTCAGAACATCGAAGTAGATAAACTATCCAATTTTTCTCGCTCATTTAAAGCTATCTGGCTATCTGCAAAGACCAAGTGGCTTCCCTTGGAATGGGCTTTGAAGGTGAGTCGATTCGCGAATGTGTGACTGTCTGAGTGCATTAGGGAGCGTTACATCAAACAGCATGAAGCAATTGTAAGAGACTACTACTATTTCGCATTCCTCAATATTTTATTGATCTCGAGGCCCTGTTTGCTGTTACGCTCCCTTATGTGCGAGTTTCACACCTCGCGAAACGGGTTATCTTCAAAGCCGGTGTAACTTCCTTGAGCTTTCGGGATAACCTTATAGTGCTATTTAATCAATCGGTTCAATGCATGAAGGGTCATTATTGCGTGTCGAGTTGACTTGCTTGGATACCGGATGGCTCACCAATTCCGTGATGGTCTCATTTTTCAGTATTTTGTCCAATTCTGCCGCATTCTGATTTTTCGAATCAAGCCAGGGCTCGTAAACCTGTGGTTTAAGGATGACCGGCATACGGTGATGAATATCTCGGATAGATTCACTGGCCTGGGTGGTGATGATAGTACAGGATTTGTAGATTGAAGCTTCATCGTCCTTCTTATTCCATGTTTCCCAGAGGCCGGCGAATGCAAATGGTTTGTTTTCCGGCAACGTAATGAACATGGGCTGCTTTTTCCCCTTTTCACCTTTCCATTCATAAAATCCGTCTGATAGTATCAGACATCTTCGTTTCTTGAAAGCGTTACGAAAGCTCGGTTTTTCTGCAACTGATTCCGCGCGGGCGTTTATCATTCTGTTTCCGATCGAGATATCTTTAGCCCAGAAGGGAACAAGACCCCAGTGGAATTTATCAAGCCAGTTTTCACCAGCTTGTTTAATAATCGCAAGAATTTCCTGTGAGGGAGCAACATTGAAGCTGGAAGTAGCTTCGCAGGCCACCTTATCAATGGGGAAAAAGGTTTTTAGTTCATCCAAACTGCGGAACCCAACAAATCTGCCACACATTATAATCACCGGCCCTTTCTTTTCCAAAAATCAGAGCTTGAACTTATTTTTTGTACGATCCTATAGATTTAACTTCTCATATTCCTGCCGAATCAAATCTTCGCCATAGCGTCTTTCAAGTCTACGTATAATGAAATGCCCCCGAGCCATATTTTGAAAATGGTCAATAAAAATTGTGTTGATCAATGCCCCACCCGCTGCGCCGATCAGAGGAATAGCTTGGGCAGCCACTTTCTCGGATACAATTATTCCAAATCGAGATGCCAATGTGGCAATGAATTTAACAAGTGCCGGTGCGCCTTCCCTTGCCAAACCTTTCTCCGCAATATATTTCGTCGCCTCAGAGATTGTTCGAGCTAAAGCAGCTCTAACGATAAAATAGCCCGTTTCTGCCCCATCATCGCGCTTTGACGGACCCCCCAAGGCGAATACTTCTAAACATGCGATTTTTGTTTCCAATAAATTAATTCGCTCGCCTTCACTGCGTGCTATGTCTGCGATGGAACGTAGCATAATGGTTGTGGTCACAGGAAGTTCGATTGTTAATGCTGGAAGGCCAAACGATCCGCCCCCAGCGCCTGTTGCGAGCACGAGAATTTTATGAGTCTTGTCGGAAGAAGCAGGTTTTGTCCTATCATTCATAGTTTTAATGGCAAAACTAAGCGCTTTTTCAAGTGATTTTTCCGTGGCCTTTTGGACAGCGCCCTTCCATTTTGCCGGCAGGTGCTCAAGACCTTTTTCTATAGGGGTTCCCAAAAGGTTAGAAATTTTAGCTGCCAGGCTTGGGTTTTCAAGTAGTGTTTTCGCATATCTGAGATCATCGAAATCATCTTTAGCTAGACCCATGAAATGTCTCCTATGTGATTTCTAAAACAACCCATTTGTGGGGCAAAGTTTGTTCATGCCGCAGAGTGAAGGTTTGTCAATTGGAGCTGCGATTTTTAAAAATCAGTACCATGATATCATCAAATCTTTTTCAATCATTCGCACTACCTTAAAATTAAGGATAAACAGCATCCGACCGAATTACCGGGTTGGGTTTCGATCTTCGTATCGACATAACAACAGTGGCCTGTTTTCAGGTTGGGTTGAGGAACGAAACCCAACAAAAAACTCCCGGATCTCAACCCAACCTACAATCCAAACCAAAATTCAGCTTAATTGATCCGGTTAAATTCTTCTTTCCTTGAAGAACGTCGAGGTTTTCAAATCAGGTATAAAAGAAATCACGCCCGGCATATTTACCTATCCACCGCAAAGTTTAACCGTATAACTTTGCTTTTTCAACTCAGACAATAAGGTATCTCTATGATCACCTTGTATCATGATAATCCCATCTTTCACTGAACCACCAGCACCACAGCGACGTTTAAGTTGGGCAGCAAGATTTTGTAATTCATCGGCATCAATTAGAAAACCAGAGATAGTGGTAACCGTTTTACCTTTTCGCCCCTTAACTTCTCGTCGAATTCTAACTATGCCGTCATTTTTGACGTTAGGGTTAAGTCTTGACTTTTTCTTTTTACAGGTGCACTCGGTGACGGGTTCCTGACACGAAGCACATATTTTCCCTGTTTCTGTGGAGTAAACTAATCTTGTGTTATCCATTGCTCATTATTCAGAAAGTTACAATTATGTGGATGCCACTGAAGTTCCCTTTTAATTGGGAAAACCTTGCAGACTAAAAATGCGATCCTATTTTAACCTAATAATCCATCAAATCTTTTTTTAATTCAATAAAAGATTTTTAATTAAGATTCTGTTTATACCGGTTGTCATAAATATGTTCCGATTGATCCCGATCAATAAATAGGTGCAGATATTTTTATATGATCATCCAAGGTTATCGTAATTTATGACAACCGCTATGTTTCTTTTTTTATGCTAAAAAATA
>JASFJP010000637.1:0-3032 GCA_050121225.1 Desulfobacterales bacterium | reverse complement strand
AACGGACCAACCTTTTCCCATGAACGAATTACCCTGTATTCTTTTTTTGGGGCATCATATTCAATCTTGTGAATGATGGTTTGGTTCGCTATTTTCTTATCAAACCAGTAATCGTAGACTTCGTAGAGAATGATAAAAAAATTAAAACTAACGGGAAACTCCCTCAACAAAGCATCTTTCATCTCATTTGTGAAAACACCTTCAAGCTTTAAATTCATCAAAAGATCTTCCTGGGTACTTTTAACAACTAAGTTGGTAAGTTCAGCCCCAGATGCAAAATCCAAACTTGTCAAAAGAAAAAAGATGAAACCTATTAAACAAAGACGGAACCCATTTTTATGGCTCATTCTTAAGAAAACCTATAAAGGTATACAACCGCTTAAGTCAGCAGTATTTGACATAAGCAGGGACGTCAGAATGTATTTACCTTTCCTTTGTATATAGATCTGTTATTCGACAACTATTTTCATCCGGCGGGTCTTACGCCGTCGTTTTAGCTCAACGGTCAGTTCACCACCTTCTGCGAGTTTTGCAAAAAAATCTGCGGCCTGCTCCGTTCCTGTAATATCTTGATCATTCACTTCTTTGATAATGTCCCTGCTGCGAAACCCCATCTTTCTGAGAACACTATTTCTAGGTATGTTGCCAAGTCTGAATCCTGAAGGATGATCCCCCAATTTATAGGGTGATATGCGGATCTGCTGCATCAACCTGTCGACATCAGCCAGGGAGAACTCAACCTCATCGCGCTCGAGCTGAATGGTCCTGATAAGTGGAACTGTTCTCTCGGATAGGGTTGAATCAGAAGAAGCGCTCTCGATCGTCTGTTGCGAATCCTGAACGTCTCCAGGCTTTTCCGGCAGGGGAGGCAATGAGCTTCGATGCTTGCCGAAATCTTCGGGCTCAACGGTCAATAGTTGATTTCCATGGGCGGTAGCTAAGACAACTCTGTTGCGCAGGATTTTTTTTATGAATACCGTTCCCGCTTTGTCACCCTCGTGATAGGTCCTAATCTCATTGGTCTTCTGATTTTGGACGACCGCAAGATTCAGGGCGCTATCATTGGCTATAACCGTACCCATGAGATTAAGGTCAAACTCTACTTTAGCGACAGCAACGTTATCGAACACACTATCTTTTAGAAGAGTTGAGGCGTCAGCTTTTGAGAGGTTAAACAAATCACGGGACTTGATTGTCTGGTAGGCACTAATAGGTTTAAGATTGCTTCCCGCCTCGGCAACCTCAATACTTGTTAGAGGAGGATTTGGAATTAACACAGCGGGTTCCAGGCCTGCCTGTTGGAAATTATGGGCCACGCTAATTGCCAGGTAGCCGATCAAGGCCAGCAGAAGCAAGTTGATGGTGTAAAATAAAACGCGACTCCATCCAGAAGCTTTGCCCGGCACGTTCGCAACCGACAAAGATCGGGGTGGAATTTTCCTTTCTTCAGGTTCCCCGCCAACCGGTTTTGGTTCGTCCACCTGTGAAGCTATGGGTCCAGTTAACGCAGGTGACGATTCTCTAGCGTCTGGAGAAGCGTCGGTCGGGCGTTGCTCTTCAATTTTCGATTGTCGCAAGGCACGGGTCTGCAATCCATGGCGTCTCAGGATGCGATAAACCGTGGATGCGGAAACATTTATTTCTTCGTGCTGCAGCAGCGGCAAGAGACGTTTGGCACCGAAATCGGGATACTGCAGAGACATCTCAACAATGCGCGCTTCAACGTCAGCCACGATTTTGGCTTGAGACGTTACTGACGTCGATGGCGCTGCAGGCTCTTGCTCTTCGACCTTACCCGAAGTCGTGATGATCGGTTTTGTTATGGTTTCCGCTTGGGCCATGTCTTGCTTTTTTTTCATAATTTTGATGGGACTAAGCTGCCTCCAAGGGCGCTAAAAGCACGTTTAGACCGGATTCAACCGACTCGGTGATTGGAATGCAGCTATCGGAGCAATTGACCTCGAAAATCTCTTTCACATACCCGTTTAAAGAACACAGAACGACTTTTCCGTGTTTCTGATTTATCTCCTTTACGGCATTTAAAATCACCCGCAAAACCGAGCTTTTTAGATATTCTAAGGCACCCAAATCAAAGAGCAGGCGTCTTTTGTTGCTTCGGATAATCGCATGAATCGTTTTTTCGATTTCAGGAGCTAGTTCGGCTTCCATCCTGCCTTTAACCGTAACACAGACAATCCCATATTTTTCTTTTTGAATGATTTCCATGATTGCACGCTTAAATTGTCTTAAGCGGACCTGCGCCTGTAATGTACAAACAGATAAAGGGTGGGACTCCATCCAACTACGCCAGCACTGTAACGCGAAAGCGAATGGAGCCCACCGTTTAGAGCAAGCTATTTAATTCTACTGCTCTTCTTCCGCTTACTCTACTTCAAAGCAGCTCTCAACCGCTGTCTGGTTGCCGCTCTCCTCTCTAACCAGTATCTCGAATTTGAACTCGTCGCCCAAAGCGATGAATCCAGCCGGAATTTCCAACTCCGTTACCGTGGGCGGGAGATCAACGCTGAGCACCGCGCCGGATACCTCTTCCTCGACGACAACCTGGTATTTGACGACTTCGATTGGCATATTCGTTCTACCCAAATCAGGATGGGATAGGGTAACAACATCCCAGCTTATAATGACCGGAGTGCCAACCGATGGCAGAGGATCTACGTCGCAGTCCTCTGCCGCGGGGATTCCACTGACCATGACATTCGCTGGCGGAGCCGGCAGCAAGTGCGTGAGCACCGCTGTGCTTTCCAGTTCCTCTCCCTCAAGCGTTATACCCTCGATTTCATACTCGCCTTCCGGGAAGCGACGGAAAAATTTTTTCGGTGACAGCTCGTCAAACGACGGCTCAGCACTCTCAAAAAACAGCTCGGTGAGACCCTGCCAACGTAAACGCCCCTGAACCCGGATATCGAGCATTTGGCGTTCTCTAGGATCTTCGATGCTGAGCCTCTTCCACGGTTCTCCATCAATCAGGCTATGTATGCCTAAATCGCCATCCGTGTTATTAAGTTCAAAAT
>JASFJP010000636.1:0-3043 GCA_050121225.1 Desulfobacterales bacterium | reverse complement strand
CACTCGTTTGTATGTAGGCCAGCTGAGGTTCTTGGCAAAGCTTTTGTGATAGGTTTGCCCGTCTTGTTTCAAAGAATCTTCGGTTTGTCCGACCATTCCAAGCTGGGGATATGTAAAAAGAATCGCCGGCACAGTGCCGTAATCCATAGTTGAATTATGACCCATATTAAGTTCTGCTAATATATTTTCAGCCGCCACATGGGCTTCTTTATCAGCTACCCTTGCAAGCTGTATCGTTGCGGCACAATCGCCAACGGCGAAGATACGCCGGTTGGAAGTCCTCAGGGTCTGATCGACAATGATGCCACGCTGAGAATACTCGATACCTGCGACATTCAATCCCAGGGCTTTTATATCAGGTACTCGTCCGGCACCATGAACCACCAGACCGGTTTCAAGGCTGTCACCCTGTACAGTTCGAACCAAAAACCCTTTACCGTGCTTTTCAATGGTTTCAATGTCAACGCCGGTCTTGACATCGATGTCTTCGCCTCGAGACGCCTGCACCAGCAATTCAACCATTTCGGCGTCAAACGGTCCTAGGGGCCGGTCGCTGACTTCCAGGATGACCGCTCGTTGGCCGCGCGAGCCCAACCTGGCTGCAAAATGGGCGAATTCAAAAGAGATGAATCCGCCCCCGATAAAACAAATGAAAGGTGGTAACACATCTAAGTTAAGGAAATCATCACTGGTGATGACGTGCTCTTTTCCCTCAATGGGCAGCTGCATCGGTTTGGCGCCGGTCGCCAGGATGAAAAATTTGGCCTGAATTCGTTTCCCATTTACAGACAGCGTTTCATCACCTAAAAAGGTGGCTGCACCAGATATAAAGTCAATTCCAGCCTCTTGAAGGTTTTTAATCGTCCCATCGGGAATGAGGGAAGTAAACTGCTGCTTTTGTTTAAGCACCTGGCTCCAGTTGCCTTCCGGGGCGGCGGCAATTCCTTTACCCTCCAAATGCCGGGCTCTGGCAATTGCCTCAGTGGCTTCATAAAACCATTTTTTTGGCTGGCATCCGGCTAGCGCACATGTTCCACCGGGATCGTCAGCCTTTTCTATGACCGCTACGTTCAAACCTTTTTTATTTAATTGAAATGCGGCTGTCTGCCCGCTCGTTCCTGAACCAACAATAACGACATCGTACCTCTCCATAGCTGAATCCTCCTTGCATGCTGTCATTTAGGGAAATCGAAAGGATTATTGTCTTGCATGGAAATAAAATAGATCTGCAAGTAAGCTTATAAAGTTATTGATCATCTGTACCATTCAGTCTGTTTCCGGCTGGGGAACATCTTTTTTGCTAATGCCTTGGTCGTCCACCTTCTCTTTTGCCCAGTCTAAATCATCTTCGTCGGCCTTGAGATTGCTCTGCTGAACATCGCGCCCGACTTCGAGCACCAGTTCGGTAAAAAGTGCAAAATGGTCTGAGCCGAAACCGCGCAACCGACTTATGCGGGACAAGGTGAAATGGTCGCTGTGGAACAGATGGTCCAGCGGCCAGCGTACGAACCAATAGTCGGCATGAAAAGTGTTGAACATGCCACGCCCTAAGCGGGGGTCGAGCAGCCCACTGATTTTCCTAAACAATCGGGTTGTTTCCGACCAGGCCACATCGTTCAGATCTCCGGTGACGATAACCGGAGCATCAGATTCGGCTACACTTTTGGCCACGATGATCAATTCCGCATCGCGTTCTGAAGATTTCTCATTTTCTGTTGGGCTCGGCGGTGCCGGATGCAGGAAATGTGTCCGGATTTTGTGCCCAGACGGTAGACTGACCAAAGTGTGCATCGATGGTATGTCGGGTTCCACCAGATATTCTATATGACTGTCCGTCAGCCGAAGTCTAGTATACACGTGCATTCCGTACAGATTATCAAGTGGACACTTGCTCGTATAGGGATAGTCGGATTCCAGTGTGTCCAACCTTGACTGCCACCATTTATCAGATTCCAGTGTGACAATTATGTCTGGCTCATTTTCGTGCACGAGTTCAATTAGAGCTTTTGCATTACGATTCGGAGTCAGAACGTTGGCCGTCATGATACGGAGCGTCCGTTGACTATCTACGATAATCGCGGACTTAACCTCCACCGGAAATACCCGAGTGTAAGGTAAAATCCACCATGCATGATAAACAAGACATAGCAAGACGACGACGATCAAACTCCATGTCGCGATATGCGATAAATCAAGCAATATCGTTTCCATCAAGAGCAAGAGCATCGAGATCACGAATAGTTGCAATCTCGGAAAGTCAAGCGAACGTACCCACCAGGCTTCGTAGCGCCATATTGGCAGCAGTGTGAAGGTGGTAAGAAAAATAGTTGCAATTAGAAAGGCGATAAACATCAGATTGTACTGACCTAGGCTGGCATTATTATTTTTTCGCTTATTTGTGAGTCTAAAGGTGCCAGACAATAATTATGCAATTTTACAAATAAACCTCAGCACTGAATATAAAAATCACATATCGGAATTGTATCTGTGGTTCGTTGACGAAACAAAAAATACTGAATGAGATTATGCAAGTTTAGGGTGAAATTATAAAGTCTAAGTGTTATAGACAAAGGTTGGTCCACGTTTAGAAGACGTGATTTAATTTCGACTCATTCCCTTTAAGATGCGGATTTCAAATGAATATCGCAAGTTTTTATTTTGAAACTGATATTGTTTGGGGTTAAGACAGCGACTTTGATCTGAAAATGTATGCTTTTGAGTTAGTGAAATAATATTAATATTATACGGCCATAAATTCAACTTGGGTAAAAGTACATGTTTCAATTTGATATCGCAAGGTTTTTAGAAGATGGTATTTATAGCTCCGATGCGGGTATTTTGATTTGAAAATTCATGCTTCAATTGAAGCTATAAAAAATTCAGATTACGCAATTTTATTTCCGGCGTAAAGTCTCGACAGCCATTGAGGGGCGTGATCAACTGGAACAAAACGAGATCGTGGAGGCTTTGAATGCTCAGAGCTTCGTGAACCCAGATCGGATCGAGCTGTCAAAAGCACTCCAGGTTATGGAGAGTCCAACTG
>JASFJP010000635.1:0-3047 GCA_050121225.1 Desulfobacterales bacterium | reverse complement strand
TGCTGATATCTACCAGATCCCTCCGGATTTTTATTTTTGCTAATTTTATCGCAATATTTGCAATGAGTTGGGATATCCTGTCGGGATATACGGGCTATATCAGTTTCGGCCATCCATTTTTAATTGGGATCGCCGGCTATACGAGTGCTATTTTAAGCCACCAGTACGCAACACCTCTATATATCAGCATGCCCCTGGCAATTTTACTGACCATGGTCGCTGGCTCGCTGTTCTTCTTTCCGGCCTTGCGAACCAGAGGTACTTACTTTGCCCTGGTGACGCTGGCGTTTATGGAGGTGACCTATCATTTAGTACAGGTTGTCAGACCGGATGTGACAGGAGGAAGCAGAGGATTAACGGGTCTGCCTCTGTTGGTCACCGGGGCCGTGCAGAACTATTACGTATCGCTTTTTGCCATGCTTTTGATCGGTATGGGACTCTGGGCTCTGGCCCGTTCCGGTCTGGGCACGGTGCTCAGTGCCATTCGTATGGATGAGGATGCCGTTAAAAGTGCCGGCTTGAACACCTCCAAATTCAAGTTGTTTGCCTTCACGCTCAGTGCGCTGGTAGCAGGTATCGGAGGGGTATTGTTCACTCATTACCTGGGATCCATATCACCCCGGGGCATGTTCGACATTAATTTTCTGTTTACCATATTGATTGCAGCCCTGATCGGTGGTGAGCATTCCATTGTGGGTCCCATACTCGGCGCATACTTTTTAACCTTTCTGCTGGAGTTTTCGCGTCCGTATATTCCCGGTTCCTGGCGCTATCTCTGCTACGGTATGATTGCATTGATTGTCTACATGTACGCGCCCAGGGGACTTTTTACGATTGTCACTGCAGTCGAAAATCGGATCAGGGGAAAGAACCTGAAGGGTGAGGAATATGACAGCCAAGCTGCTTGAATTGAATGTGCTTACAAAAAAGTTCGGCGGGATTTTTGCTGTTTATGATTTGAGTTTCCACGTTGAGGAGGGCGAGTCTTTAGGGCTGATCGGTCCCAATGGTTCGGGGAAAACCACGACCTTTAACCTGATTATGAGTGAGCTCAAACAGGACGAAGGCAACATTTTCTTTGAAGGAAAAGAGATTTCCAGATATCCAACCCATGAAAGGGTAAAAATGGGTATTTCCCGTACCTATCAGATACCACGACCCTTTGGTGAAATGAGCGTCACCAAGAATATCCGCATCGGGTTAATGCCCGACGAAATTCTGAGCGTTATGCGCATGAACTCCGCCAGCAAAAGGGAAAGGGAAATCGGCAACAGTGTCGGCTTTAAAGAACACCACCTCCAGGCCCTTCCCAATGAACTGTCCATGGGAGATCTGCGCAGGCTCGAACTGGCAAGGACCATTGCGACCAATCCCAAACTGCTTCTGTTGGACGAGGTCTTCGCCGGACTAACGACCGGTGAAATCACCGAACTATCCGAGCTTCTGAAAAAGAAAAAAAAAGAAGGCCTGACCTTTGTCATCGTTAGTCATGATTTAAAATCGTTGGCCCCTCTGGTTGACCGGGTAGTGGTCGTCTCCTTTGGTCAACGCATCGCTGAAGGATCATTTGAACAAGTAATTGCCGATGAAAAGGTCAAAGAAGCCTATCTCGGAAAATAGCAACGGCAACACACCGTTCCCGTGGTGAACTGATTGTGGTGAGGCAACCATGGCGTTTTTGGAAGTTAAAGATCTTGAAGTGTTCTACGGTAAAGCCTGTTCCCTGAACAATGTCTCGCTTTACGTTGAAAAAGAATCGGTAATCGGAATTATCGGTCCCAATGGCGCCGGCAAATCAACCTTGCTGGATTCCATTGTCGGGCTGACCACCTGCCGCGGGGAGATTTATTTTGACGGCACCGATCTGCGCCGATTATCACCGACTGAAATTGTACGCCGTGGCATTGCCTATGCCCCCGAAGCTCGTAATCTTTTTCCCTATATGACCGTTCGAGATAACCTGCTTGTCGGCGCCTACCGTGCCAAAAAGGATATCACCAGAAACCTGCAAGTTGTATATGAACTCTTCCCTATTCTTGAAAAACGTCAAAGCCAGGAGGCTAAAACACTGAGTGGCGGCGAACAGCAGATGCTGTCACTGGGACGTGCACTGATGTCCAATCCACGGCTCTTGCTGGTAGATGAACCGACTATCGGTCTTGCACCCCTGGTGTGCAAAGAAATTGCTGAAGTTTTGCGGAATTTAAAAAAAAAGCAGGGAATCACCATCGTCATCACAGAACAGAACGTCAATTTCACTCTCGCCCTATCGGAGGAGATTTACCTGCTGGAAACCGGCAGCATAAAAATGAAGGGTCGCCCGGAAGAATTAAAACAAGAAACCTATATTCAAGAAACCTATTTTGGCGCCTGAATGCAGAAGGCGAGGTTTGGCCCTAAAGCAACAAATTGAATACTAGTTAAGCCGTTGAGCACTGTAAGATAAATTTCTTTTCTTTTTTATATTGTAATATTTATAAAAAAAATAGCGTATTCTTTTTATATTTTCATCAAAAACCAAAACTAATAACAATAAAATTATAGGATAAGCAACTTTAAATATTGTTTTTTTCTTGACAAAAGTGTCTGAATTATTTATTACAATTTTGATCCTATTGTGTAATTTTATTTACATGGTAGCGCCGATGGTATGAGGAGGATGACGATGGACCTGAAAGAGATTCAAGAAAGAATTAAGGCTGAGAACATTAACGCCCTGCGGATAGAATATCCGGATCTTTATGGGATTTGTCGTAACAAACTGATTCCAGCAAAAAACCTGGAGCAGGTAGCGGAGGAAGGGCTCAACTTTGCCCAAGCCATTTACGCCATCCACCTATCCAATGACGTGGCACCTGAGACAGGTTGCGGTTATGAAATCGAGTGGAAAGACATGACCATCATGCCGGATCTGGACACGTTTGCCGTTTTACCTTACCTCGAAGGCACGGCCCGGTTGATCGGCAATGCTTTCAGGGAAGGTGAACCCATTCCCGTTGACCCCCGGTTTGCTTTGCAGCGCATTTTAAAAAAATACGAGGAAAAAA
>JASFJP010000634.1:0-3064 GCA_050121225.1 Desulfobacterales bacterium | reverse complement strand
CAGCCTATTTCTTTATGAGTTCCCGGCATGAAAATGCACTGGCCTACCTCCGATATGGAATTATGCAAAAATTAGGTTTTAATTTGCTTACCGGAGAAATCGGCACTGGGAAAACTACCGTTGTTTTGTATTTTTTAAAGAACTTCTGTAGCGAAATGCAAACCGCATTTGTATCAAATACGCATGTACCCACGGATGAATTTCTGGCCTCTATTTTGTCACAGTTTGGCGTATCAACGGAATCCAATAAGAAATCGGAAATTCTGGAACTATTAAATCGATTTCTCGTTGATAATTATTCACAACAAAAGCGAAGCTTGTTAGTGATCGATGAGGCACAAAATCTATCTCGGGAAAGCCTTGAGGATGTTCGCATGTTAAGCAACATCCAACATAATGGGGATTTGCTGCTTCCAATTATACTTGCCGGTCAACCTGAGCTTCGTGCCCGACTTAAAAGCAAGGAATTATATCAGCTTTCTCAGCGCATCTCGGCCAGTTATCATCTAACCGCACTCACAGAGAAGGAAACCTCCAAATATATCGCACATCGCCTTAAAATGGCTGGAGCTAAGTATTTCCTCTTTAAACCCAAAGCAGTAGACATGATTTACCAAACCTCTGTAGGAATACCGCGAACTATCAACATATTATGCGATGCGTCGTTGGTTCATGGATTTGCGGAGGAAATGAAAGTCGTCACTGCAGATGCGGTCAAGGATGCTTTAGACGATAAAGACGGGTTAGGAATTGAGTTTGATACTGAGTATGCAAATTCTGTTCTTTCCGCGCCGGCAGCAGTTCCAGAATTAGATAGCGATGTCATCCATCGCCTTGAAACCCTTGAAAAAGAAATAAGCGAATTGAAAGGTCAGATGGAGTTACAGGATAAAAAACTAAGACAGCGCCTCAACTCCTTTAAAAAGAATTTGCAAAAAGGTCTTGCCAAAGTTGTTAGACAGGAACGGAAGCGAACAGATAATATCATTAAAGGTTTTATTCGGTACGTATCGCGGTATGATCTCCTGAGGACTGGCAAAGCAGATGACGATCAAAGCTGGAAATCTATCCCTCTAAACAAAAATGAAGAAAATGAAGAATTGGATTCAGCGGATATCGTTTAAGGTGTAAGAATGGGTAAGTTTTTTAACGCTTTTGAAAAATATGAAAAAGAGCGCATAATCAAATCTGCACAGCCGAAATTGCGTCAATCAGATTGTGTTGCGCTTCTCCAATACGACCGCAAAACCGGCAAACTGGATCTATTTGATCGCCATATTATTAAGGATATCGATACCCCCCAGAGACTGCTTGATAATAATCTGATCTCTCCCGATGGAAAGTTAACTTCCAAGGGTTTTATTTATTGCCAGATGCGGCAAAGACAATAATCCGTTGTCACCATTGACGACTATCGGATTCATCTCAAAATAAATTTTACCGGGTTTGTTCGCCTACAGTATATACAATTTCATCTGATACCTCGCTCTCTCCCGATTCACTGACGGCGGTAACAACGAAATAGTAGGTCTCTCCCCGCTTCAAGCCTTTGACGGTTTGAGGATTTTTTGCATTGGCTATTTTCGTGCCATTGTACTTTGTGACGCCAGGGGAACTGCTCCAGTAAATATTGTAATAGGTCGCCTTTGACACGCCGTCCCAGGCTAAGGTTATCTGCTCGGTTCCCAGGTTTTCATCCAACTTCATGGTACTCGATTGATCAGTGGGTGCTGGAATCTGTCCGACATGGATCAACAGACCCGTATCTATTGGAGCGGCTGAATATTTTGACAGGTAGACGGAATGGGTCTCGAGCACCAATCTTACTTTATTCGGATGCCCGAAATAGCGGATTCGGTTTACCCATTTCGATCCAACTGCGATCCTACGCTCTGCTTTTCCCGGGCTGCTGATACTGTGCATATCAAAAACGATACGCGCCGGATTGTCCATGGTAAAAGATGTGTAATCATTTATGGCTCCATCGGCTTTAATGTGAACAACAAGATTGTTTTTGAGTGGTGTAGCCGTAACTGACATTAATTGTGTGGCGGCGGGGGCGCTTATCAGAGGTTGTTTCGTCTGCGGTTTGTCGGTTGTCACTTCTTTTTCAGTTTCAATTGGGGTCTCCGCAAGAGTTGTCTCTGTAAACTCGTTTTGCGTTTCAGTTGGCGTTGACTCCGATGGTTTCGGCGTCATTTCCTGCCGGGATTCGATTGGCTCTGAAGGGGAGAGCGTCTTCGCAAAAGCAACCTGTAATCCTGAAGCGTCCGGGGTTATGGTATAAGAACGATCTTCTTTTAATGCGATGAAGATGCGCGAAGTTAGCGTGTTCGTTTCAGCAACTTCGTCAGCTTTGATGAATCTGATAATATCATTTTTCGGAGGATTGTAAAATCCTTCAGCGATTTCTAGTGTGGTGCCTGGAAAACGAAATTCAACACCTATAGGATCTGGGTGCCTGATCGTCTCATTTTTCAGCGATTGATTTCCTTTTATAGTGACTATCAGCGATTCAGAGTCTTCGCTAACGACTATGTCCGTGATAATATTTGATGGAGTTGACCTTTTTTCAGCCGATCTCTGAGAAGCACATCCTGCAGACAGTGCCATCATCATTGCTAGTATGGCGACCAACGGCATGCTTTTTTTTATATGATCTATGCGCTGAAAATTCCTTTGGCAATATTCGAAAATATCAACTTTTCCTGGCGCTTTCACGACTGTACCCCCTGTATATTTAAAAGCATAGTCGATGTGCCAATGTCAACAAAAAGCTTGGAATACTTCACCCTAAGTCGTATAAAAATTAACTCACACCAACGACTATGTTGGCTTCTCCAAAGCATCAATCCATACAAGCAGAACTAAAAAAAGCCTTCGGTTTTCTCATAATTTACGATATACTGTATTACATCATACTAGGTAAATCGCTGAGGCAATCCGCAATGAAAAAGCAGGCAGAAATGAAATTTAAGCGCTATTTATTTGGGACCAACCCTGATCTGCTTCCGGTGTCGGTACCATTTTGGCCGGATAATGGCGACGAACTATGCAAAATAGT
>JASFJP010000633.1:0-3077 GCA_050121225.1 Desulfobacterales bacterium | reverse complement strand
AACTTCAAATGGACGGGTGCAATCATAACCACCAGCCCAAAGAAAGAAGGGTATGTGATTTCATTGCCAGCATGACGGATCGGTATGCTATGAATCTTTATACCCATTTGTTTTTCCCAACCCCAGTGGTTTGATGAATGCAACCATGATATTAAGTTTGGTCGACAGATACTCCCAGGGCGCTGCCCATCCCGTGTTTTTCGATAAGTTACGTCACCTTTTCACAAAGATGGATCGAGAATACAGCAAGGCCGCCGAATATTACGGATTCGGTTGCCAAGGGTGTGCTGACAACTGCTGCCAAACACGCTTTTACCATCACACATATTTGGAGTATTTTTTTGTACATGAAGGTTTCGCACAACTATCATCTGAAGAAAAGGACCAAATAGAATATAAGACCCGGGATGTTCTGCGGGGTATTGCGGAAGCGGACGAAATGGGCAAGCCGGTCCGGCACATGTGTCCTTTGAATTTTGACGGCCTATGCGGCCTATATTCTTACCGTCCGATGATATGCCGCTTGCACGGCATTCCCCATGAACTGCAAAAACCCGGTCAAAACAACTTTTTTGGACCGGGATGTGGAACATTTGATGAACGCTGTTATGACAAATTGTACTACAAATTCGATCGAACACCGTTTTATATCGAAATGGCCACTTTGGAAAATGAGTTTAAACAGACCGTCGGGATTGATGCAAAGATAAAATTAACTGTTGCCGAAATGATCGCTAGTTTCCTCTGATACTAATGAAAGACGTCGATATAGCTGAGTTAGATAAGTTGCCGGGTATTCGAATTAAAGAAATTGATTCGTTTTGCTTTCGTTGTCATCCGAACCTTGAATGCTTTAATTCATGCTGCCGCAATCTAAACCTCTTCCTCTATCCCTATGATGTCCTGAGGTTGAAACAATCTCTAAAAGTTTCCTCGGATACGTTTCTGGATAACTATGTAGACATTGTTCTCAGATCCTCCAATTATTTCCCCGAAGTGCTTTTGCGAATGTCCGATGATGCGGAGAAAACCTGTCCTTTTTTGTCGGAAACCGGATGTTCCGTCTATTCGGATCGACCGGATACATGTCGAACATTTCCGATCGAACAGGGACTCTTATATAGTGCTGAGAAAAAAAAGGAATTGCCCATTTACTATTACCGGCCTCCGGATTTTTGCCTCGGACAGCATGAAAAAAAAGAATGGACGCTACCCTCTTGGGTCGAGGATCAAGAAGCCCAACAATACCATAAAATGACGATCCAATGGGCGGCACTAAAACGACTGTTTCAAAATGATCCCTGGGGATTGGAAGGCCCTCAAGGCCCCAAGGCCAAAATGGCTTTCATGGCCACTTACAATATCGACCGATTCCGGGAGTTTGTATTTCAAAGCAGCTTTTTGAAACGCTACAAGGTTAAATCTGCATTACTAAAGAAATTAAAATCTGATGAGGTGGCATTGTTGAAATTTGGTTTTAAATGGGTAAAGGTTTTTATATGGGGCATGCAAAGTAAGGATATTAGGCTGCGGTAGTTTAGACGGAACATATTTATGACAACCGGTATAGCTAAACGACACCTTTTGGCATCTCCCCCACCTTTTCACCTCCCAACACGTACCCTCCATCCAGTCGCAAAACAGCACCGGTCATAAATGATGCGTCCTTGATAATAAACATAACGGCCTTGACGACATCGTCAATCGTGCCCGTTCGCAGCAGCAAGGTGTGATCGATTATGGCCGTTTTTTGTTTTGCCGTCAGCAGGCCCCAGCCTCTGGTTTTGGCGGCATGGCGGGTTTCAACAAAGCCGAGCATGATTTCGTTAACCCGCACCTGCGGTGCACCCATGCGTGCCCATGTCTCTGTCAGCACCCCAACTGCCCGATTGGCCGCGGCGTAGCCCTCGTTGAAGACCAAGCTGGCGGGACCGCTGCGTCCGACAATCCCGGCAATTGATGAAAAATTAATAGCCACACCATCGCCGGAGGCCTTCAAATGAGGTAATGCGTGCTCAAAGACCCACCGTTTGGCGCGCAATGTCGTTTCTATTTCGAGATCCCACTGGTTTTTGACATAGGCACCGTGCACAACCGGCCACCCCCCGCGTTCGATGTTATTGATTAAAATGTCAAGTTGCCCAAAACGATCGACGACCTGCTGGATTAATTGTGGTATTTTGTCGACATCCAGTAAGTTCGTATCTAAGATGATGTGCTCTTGACCGGTTTCAGAGAAATCTTGCCTCACGGCTTCCAATTCCTCTGCCCAATCGTGGTAATTGAGCGCCACTTTTACACCCGCCTGCGCCAGAGCAAGACCGATTCCTTTGCCAATTCCTTTTATCGCACCCAATACGAGGGCGACTTTTCCCATTAAATCCATATCATATTACTTTAAATAAAACGTGTTTGATCCATTTAATTCCAAGTTCTAAAAGCGCGACATCATCATCCCCTATGGCCCTATTCATGAGATCGCCATTGGACTTTAAGCCCTTTAGAAACCCCTGCTTTTTGACTTGATGTCTAAAACCGTCGAGATCGTAGAGGGTGGTGTAAAATACATGCTTGGATTTGATATCCAGGGGCCCCGGGTGCGAACGGTTTTTTAATCCGATGATTTCCATCAGTGGATCATTGTTTTCATTGTAGTCGGCGATGCCTTGCTCCTGAACCCAATCCCGGACAGTCCGGCGTCTTCCGCGGTTGAATCCGAGACAATGGGACTCCTTTAATACCATAAACTGCTCGTTGATTCGGCCGGTCTCACGTGATCGTGATATGGCGCGAACCAGAGGATAGGTCCGGCAAGATGATGGTCGACTTTCATAAACCATACAACCTGCCGCTGTCACAAACGGACAAGTCAACTGATGCGAGCTGTTTGTTTTGAGTGTGATAATCGGCAGTCCTGATTCGGGTCCGATGTGTTGGGACGTGTAGCGTTTGAGAAATTCGCCCGATGACAGCTTTAAATGGTTTTTCAGCCGCAGAATATCATATGGGGTTAAAAATTGGTTCAAATCCCGGCAGCACTCATTGAAGCACGGCACTTCCGGCGAACACGAGAACCA
>JASFJP010000632.1:0-3081 GCA_050121225.1 Desulfobacterales bacterium | reverse complement strand
GCCTGGAGAAGTGAGCCTGGCGCACAACGGCGTGCTGTTCCTGGACGAACTCCCCGAGTTTAAAAAACATGTTTTGGAGGTGCTGCGTCAACCTCTGGAAGACCTAAAAGTGACCATTTCCCGAGCGTCCACCACACTGACCTACCCGTCCAGCTTCATGCTGGTTGCCGCCATGAATCCTTGCCCCTGCGGATATTTTTCCGATCCCAAGCATCAATGCCGCTGCTCGTTTCCGCAAATCCACCGTTATCGGTCCAAGATTTCCGGTCCTTTGCTGGACCGCATTGATATCCATGTTGAAGTCCCGGCGGTTCCTTACAAAGACCTGATGTCGGATTCCAATGCCGAACCCTCTGAGAACATTCGCAACCACGTGGCGGCAGCCCGAGATATCCAATCAAAACGCTTTTCCCGAACCAAAATTTACAGCAATGCTCAAATGAGCAGTCGTCACATTAAAAAGCATTGCCAAATCGATATGGCATCCAGAAACCTTCTGGAATCCGCCATAGACAAGCTCGGGCTTTCCGCGCGGGCCTTTAACCGAGTTCTCAAAATCGCCCGCACCATTGCGGATCTGGCAAGCGAGCCGGACATACTCATCGATCACCTCTCCGAGGCCATCCAATACCGCAATCTGGATCGGGGGAGTCAGTTTTAATAGCGCACGTTTGATGCGTTAATCTTCTGCAGATTATAGTTTAATTTCTCAATTTTGGAAATCGCGCGATTGCTTCAGACAATGATCGTTAAGGTTCAATCTTGACTTTAGCGTGACACATCGATATTTTACCGACGTGAAAGTGAATCTTGCCTGAATTTATTAACCCACCGATAAGCCTACGACGGAGCATATTTATGACAACTACAGAAACCTGCTGTGAACATATTGCAATAGATGAGCATGGTGCTCCATTCATTGCCGGTGCGAATATGAAAGTAATAAAAATTGTGGGATAAAAACTTGGCTTTGGGTGGAGTTCTGAAGAACTTTTGTTTCAGCATTCGCATTTAACACTTGGGCAGGTCCATCATTTCTTATTTATGCACAGAGGGACCGAGAAAATCGTTTCGACAAAATAGAAGGAGATTAACATGGCAGCTCCAAACGAAATTTTGAAAGATGCCTTGAATCTCAGGCCTGCAGAGAAGGCAGAATTAATTGACAAACTCCTTTCAAGCTTGGACAATCCAGACAAAAAGATCGACGAATTATGGGCAAAGGAGGCGGAAGATCGAATAGAAGCTTACGATCAAGGAAAGATTAAAGCTTTAACTCTCAAGGAAGTTCTCGAAAAGTATAGCTAGAATTGCTGATGAGAATACGGTTGCTAGAAATTGCACAGATTGAGCTTGATCAGGCCATTGAGTATTACAACTACGAGTCTCCCGGACTCGGCAATGCCTTCTTAACAGAAGTTTTAAAAGTATTTGACAGAATCGGCGAGTTTCCCGAAGCATGGCATCCTCTATCAACCCGAACTCGGAGATGTCAAACGCGGCGGTTTCCCTATGGAATCATTTACCAGGTTCGGCAAGACGAGATTTTGATTGTTGCAATTGCCAACCTTCATCGCAGCCCCGATTACTGGAAAGACCGTCTATAACGGACAAAATAGTACTTCAGAACATACTCATCGATCACCTCTCCGAGGCCATCCAATACCGCAATCTGGATCGGGGGAGTCAGTTTAAATAGCAGGAAGAAAAATCACGTGTTTTAATTGGACGAAATAAAGAGAATGCTTTTTTTTCCAGTCGTCCCCACTCATGCCGAGCGGTCATATTTTTAATGATTTTTTCAAAAGGTCTAGTGGATGCTCCGTATGAAACAGATTGAGAATCTGAGTTCCCTTGAAAATTGATGACGCATCTCCACCCTACAGAACAAAGCCGTTTCCACTAACTTTATCGTCGACAATCCTTTTGAATTTCTTGATATTTTCCGTAAAATCCGGGGTAAACGTTGCCGCCGACTTTATCTCAATGGGTACAAGGTGCCTCCCGGCCTGACATACAAGGTCAACCTCGTTACCATGTGTATCCCGGTAGTAAAAAAATCCCGGATCGTGCCCCTGGTTTAGAAACCATTTCATGACTTCCAAAATTATCAGATTCTCATAAAGGTTGCCTCTGAGCGGATCACGCTCAGCCTGTGTTTCTGTTTCAATTCCAAGCAGGTACGAGACAAGCCCGGTATCTGTAAAATAAATCTTTGGGGTTTTTACAACACGTTTTCGTATATTGTGAAAATCGCAAGTTTAACTTTGTATTTTCACATTTTTATTTTTCTGGAAGAGTTTTCCATAAATTCATGAATTGCAGAAATTTTATCTTGTGATAACCAATAAGTACCTGCCCCCTATTTTTTTTCAATAATACCAATCATCTGGCGTTCTAATTTTTTGGGGACAGAAGTAAACCAATCGCTGGGAAGCTGCCTTTTAGGCTTTCTGCTGAACATGCCAGCAATTGACAATTTTGAAGACCCTGTGATACTCGAATTTTATCACCATACATTTCGATAACTGTCGAGTTGCAGATCATGGCAAAAATGCGATACTAGAAGAACAATTTTATATTATGGAGGGAGGGTATGAATTTATTTGAAGTCAACAAAGACACATGTAACCAGGATGGAATATGTGCTGCCATTTGTACAACGGGCATCATTGAAATGCAAAAAGGCGCATACCCTGCTCCTACTGCTGAGGCTGAAGATATCTGTATTCGATGCGGCCATTGCGTAGCGGTCTGTCCTACGGCAAGCTTCTCCCACCGTGAGATGTCAATGGAAAAGTGCCCACCCATACAAAAAGAACTACACCTTTCCCCAGAGCAATGCGAACAATTTTTACGCGCCCGGCGCTCCATAAGAACATACAAAAAACAATCGGTGCCTAAGAATGAACTTCTAAAATTGATCCATCTCGCCAGATTTGCGCCAACAGGACACAATTCTCAGAGCGTCGAATGGCTTGTTATGGGGAACAGAGATGAATTAAAACAACTTGCTGGGATCACCGTTGACTGGATGCGCTGGATGCTGGACAACATGTCGGAAATTGCCTTGTTTCTTCA
>JASFJP010000631.1:0-3083 GCA_050121225.1 Desulfobacterales bacterium | reverse complement strand
CGTATTCGCAAATCGATGGTGTGAAAACCGTCAGTATCCTTGAACTTGTAAACGAAAGAGTCGAAGCTGAAACCATCGCCAGGTTAATCGAACAACTAATCGGCGGTAGCGGATTTCATTCCATTGATATGGGAACAGTTAAGGATGCGAATCTCATTAAATCAAATAGCTATGCAGACTTTGCGATTCTTTATCGGACTAACGATCAGCACCGAGTTATTGCGCAAGTATTTGAAGCATGCGGAATACCTTTTCAAATTGTCAGTCGCGACCATGCTCTGAACCAGAAGGGTCTTCCTGAAACGATATCTTTTTTTAAAATAATTGAAGGAAACGGCGGGTTTTTGGACTATGAAAAGGCCATCCAGTTTACGGTGCCCGGGATCGGCAAAAAAGCCGGGGAGCAATTTAAAGCGTGGTGTTATCAAAACTGTTTTTCCCTCCAGGAGGGTTTATCAAAGGCCGTTCGATTTCCAATATCGGGTTTAGCGTCTTCCAAACAACAGCAACTCAATGCTTTTTTCAAGAAGCTCCTTCAATATAAATCTGAGATGAACTCCATGTCTGTGGCCGATAAGTTGCTGTTTCTGAAAAAGAATACCAAACTCTCCGATATCCTGAAAACCGACACCCAGGTTCAGGATGCCTTTAGCAGATTGGTAGAATTTGCCCGTCAGTTTGACACGCACACAACCGATTTTTTTACCGCCACCGATCTGCACGCAGATACAGATACTTATGTTCCTCGGGTGGAAAAGGTGTCTTTAATGACCATGCATGCGGCCAAAGGGTTGGAGTTTCCGATTGTATTTATTGCCGGGTGTGAAGAAAATTTAATACCCTATCGGCGTTCAGATCACGAGCAAGCGGATATCGAGGAAGAAAGACGTCTGTTCTATGTGGCCATGACGCGTGCAATGGAACGACTCTATTTAACACGGGCCAAAAAACGTCGGATATACGGAAAAACACATGACCGCGAGCTTTCATCCTTTGTTACCGACATCGAGCAAAAGCTAAAAAAGGACGAAACCCCGCTTTTCAAAAAGAGAAAAACAGAGAACCATCAAGTTCAACTTAAACTGTTCTGATCTTTTATTATCCCAACCCAGTGCCCATCCGAAATACACCCCATACAAAACTTACCGAGCTTATTCTGACAAATTTGGGTCTTTAGATTGTCTCATTGCGGACACTAGTTAAACATCCCTGAGCCTGATGTTCGCCGGTGGATGAAAACAGCGCTATTATATAACCGATTAAATTTATTCATAATTAAAACAAATTGCTTGTATTTGAATCAAATTTGGAGTATAAATTAATTAATACCCAATTTAATATTGATTAAGGAATTTGCCACGTTTTATGACCGGTCGGAATGTGATTCGTCTGATAGTGATTTACGTAACTTGTGCTCTGGTTACATTAATATCGTTTGCTACACCTGTGCAGGCGGATATATACCGTTACATTGATGAAAACGGGGTTATGCACTTCACCAATGCGCCCACCTCTTCTGTTCACAAATATCAGGTTTTTATTAAAGAAAGACCAAAACCCAAGAAATCTTCACGCAACAGCCAAGCATATGATAATTTAATAACTGAGGCCGCCAATCGTTATGGTATTTCATTTCCATTACTGAAAGCCATCGTCAAAGCCGAATCCGATTTTGATCCTAAGGCGGTTTCCAAAAAGGGTGCCATGGGTTTGATGCAAATCATGCCGGAGAACTTTAAACGGTTGGGACTTAAAGATCCGTTTGATCCTAAGCAAAATATCAATGCCGGAGCGCGCTATTTTAAACAAATGTATGAGCGCTTTAAGGGCAAGGTGTCCCTGTCTTTGGCGGCCTACAACGCCGGACCTACCGCTGTTGACCAATACAAAACCATTCCGCCCTACGAGGAAACTGAAGAATATGTAAAAAGGGTGTTAAAATATTATTATAATTATAAAAACCTATAACCCTCACTTAGGTTTTCAAAGTTTTTGTTACCGGATTATCCTTCCTATTTGCAAGTATTACATCTGTCGATCTGTAAAAATCATTGAGGAAGTTGTTTTAAAACCACCGCCGTGCGATTTGGCAAATAAAGGCTGAGAAAATGATGCTTGCGGCTGTTCTTTTCATCAAATAAGGTTAGGTGCTCCTGACCCGATACAAGCCGCTGATGGCCTCCGTATTTGGCGTCATCGCTATCGAGAATCATTTTGTACTTTCCCGGCGGGGCTTCAAAACGGTAATCTGCATAGGAGCGATCGGGGTGGAAGTTAAATGCCAAAACGAGGCTGGCTCGCTTAAAAATTAGTATTTTATTTTCTGAATGCTCGTATAGAAGATGCAGGTCGGCATTTTCCAAAATGTCAAACTTTTTTGCCATGGCGATCATATCCCGATCGAAACGAGCGAGGTATTGATATTTTAAATTGGGATCATCCATCAAAGACCACTGACGCCGGGCATACTTATAAGACCAGTTATTTCCACTGCGCGGGAAATCAACCCATTCTGGGTGGCCGAATTCATTGCCCATAAAATTCAAGTATCCCGCGTCGGCGGTTGCCAAGGTGATGAGTCGGATCATCTTGTGCAAAGCCATGCCGCGTTCTACAAAGATATTTTCATCTCCGATACTCATGTGATCATACATATTCGCGTCGATTAGGCGGAAAATAATCGATTTATCTCCCACAAGAGCTTGATCATGGGATTCACTGTAGCTGATGGTTTTTTCATCGGCCCGTCGATTGATCAGTTCATACCACAGATGACTGATCGGCCAGTCTTCGTCTTTTATTTCCTTAATCAACTTGATCCAGTAATCCGGAACCCCCATGGCAAAACGGTAATCAAAACCGAAACCACCATCTTTAATCGGCGCAGCCAATCCCGGCATACCGCTGACATCTTCGGCGATCGTTATTGCTTCGGGGCGAATCTCGTGTATTAGACCGTTGGCAAGAGCCAGGTACGTCAATGCATCGTCGTCGACCTCGTCTCCAAAATAATCGTCATAAGAGGTAAAAGCTTTGCTCATTCCATGGTGGAGGTAGAGCATACTGGTGATTCCGTCGAAGCG
>JASFJP010000630.1:0-3092 GCA_050121225.1 Desulfobacterales bacterium | reverse complement strand
CTGAGATATCCTGATTGTGATATCAAGTGCGCCCGAGATATCGAGCGGACGATCGAGTTTGAAGATTCGCAGCTGATTTCAGCCTTTATCGGAGAGCCGATTATGCAAGGGTTTGGTGCCCTGGCACCTCCCAAGGAGTACTGGCCGATTGTACGCGAAATTTGCACCCAATACGATATTTTGCTCATCATAGATGAGGTTATTTGCGGCTTCGGGCGAACTGGGAAAATGTTCGCTGTCGAGCATTTTGATATTCAACCGGATATGCTTGTTATGGCAAAAGGGATTACCAGCGGTTACGTTCCTCTTGGAGCCGTCGGCTGCAGGGATGACGTTATGGAACCCATTCAGAATTTTGTTCATCTGCATACCTATGGCAATCACCCGGTACCTTGTGCAACTGCTTTGAAAAATATCAACATTCTGCAAGAGGAAAAACTGATTCAAAATTCAGAAGAGATGGGCGCGTATTTTCTCGATGGCTTGAAAAACCTGGAATATCACCCCACTGTGGGGGAGGTCCGCGGAACGGGGCTTTGGCTGGCGATTGACTTTACCTCCGATAAGCAGACACGCGCGGCGTTTCCATTGGAGCGTCTCAACAGCATTATCGCCCGGGCCAAGCAATACGGTGTTCTCTTTAAAACTATGGGGCATGCCCTCGAATTTGCGCCGCCGTTGATCATTACCAAGGAAGATATCGATGAGGCGTTGGGGGTCTTGGATCGTTGTATTTCTGAAGAAGAAAAAGATATGGGATTTTAGGCAGTTATCTTTTTTTAATAGGTTGCGAAGCAATACGCGATTCGTTTACCTAACCTTAGGACTTATGCTGATGAAAATTTCATTGGATCAAAATATTACCCAAAACTTCAGTGAAGCCATCCGCAGGGAGTGGATCGAAACCAATGGATTAGGCGGGTGGTCCAGTTCAACCATTATCTGCAAGAATTTTCGAAAACATTTTTCCCGGTTTTCATCTATGACGTCGCAGATATTCGATTGCAAAAAACGATAGCCGCTGTTTACGGCCAAAATACGACGCTGATTTTATACAACGTCTTAAAAGCCCCAGCATCCTTTGTTTTGGAACTGCGTCCGTTTGTGGCCGGGCGCGATTATCACAGTCTGGTGCGTGCCAATAGTGCTGTTCGCAAAGATTTTAGTTGTCAAGAAGAAATTTTGTGTGTCCGGCCTTACGAAACGACTCCAAATCGATTCTCGCCGGCTATCATTGGTTTACCGATTGGGGACGGGATACCATGATCTCTCTTCCCGGCCTTACGTTGGCGACCAAACGTTTCGATGACGCCAAAAAAATTATACGTACATTTGCCAAGAGTACAAGCCAAGGAATGTTGCCGAATCGTTTCCCGGACACCGGCGAGGAGTTAGAATTTAATACGGTGAATGCCACCTTATGGTTTTTTGTTGCAGTTTATCAGTATCTCAGGCACACAGGGGATAAAAAGTTTGTGAAAGAAGAATTAATGCCGGTCTTACAGGATATCATTGAATGGCATGAACACGGCACTCGCTACAATATCCATGTGGATCAGGATGGCTTGCTCTATGCCGGTGAACCAGGAGTTCAGTTGACCTGGATGGATGCCAAAATCGGAGATTGGGTAGTGACGCCGAGAACCGGCAAAGCAGTTGAGATCAACGCTCTGTGGTGCAACGCCCTTGCGACATATGCGGCGCTCCTAAAATATTTTGGGCAAATGCAACAGGCGAAACAATTTGCGGGAAGAACGATCAGTACCAAAAACCGCTTTGTGGAAGTTTTCTGGAACGAACAGGATGGATATCTATACGATCATATTGATGGGGAAACGTGTGATGCGAGCATTCGACCGAATCAGATATTCGCTATCAGTCTTCCCTATCAAATTCTGGAAGCTGAAAAAGGCAAAAGGGTTCTACAAGTTATCACAGATTATCTACTTACCCCCTTCGGGCTGCGCAGTTTAGCACCTGGGGATCCAAATTATCGTCCGTTATACAGCGGCAATCCCATTGAGCGGGACAGCGCTTATCATCAAGGGACTGTATGGTGTTGGCTGTTAGGCGCATATTTGACAGCGCTGGTTCGGCTTTATGGGACTGCGGGTAAAGCCCAGGCCAGAAGCATTTTAGAAAACATTAAAACTCATTTCAACGATGCAGGCATCGGGACTATTTCAGAGATTTTTGACGCAGAAGCACATCACACACCGCGCGGCTGTATTGCCCAAGCATGGAGCGTTACCGAGATTTTGAGGGCGTATGCAGAAGACGTGGTGGATTAATTAGATTCCATTAAAAATGATTGCTTTGAACAAAAAAATGACAAAAGACATTGAGCGGTAACGCTCATATTTAGGAGGAAGACATGACCACCAGTAGTCCCAAAGTTGTTGTCAATTCCTGGAACGAATGGGATCCACTAAAACATGTGATTGTTGGACGGGCTGAAGGTACGATGGTTCAGGCACCGGAGCCAGCCATTGAGCGCGACTGGCCCGATTATGGTTTTCCACTGGGCACCTTCGGACCTCTGCCAAAAGAGATGGAAGAAAAGGCGAATGAGCAGCTGGAGAATTTTGTCAAGATCCTTGAGAGTCGGGGGGTCCGCGTGGATCGCCCGACGCCCCTGGATTTCAGCCAAACGGTTCAAACCCCGGATTGGAAACAGGAATGCATGTTTGGCTGCATGCCTCCCCGTGACGTGTTGCTAACTGTTGGAAATGAAATTCTAGAAGCCACTATGTCGTATCGTAGCCGATGGTATGAATATTTGTGTTATCGTCCTTTGCTGGAAAAGTATTTCCAGGAGGATCCGAATTTCAGATGGGAGGCAGCGCCCAAACCGAGACTTGGGGCAAACACCTATAAAGAAGATTTTTGGCGAAAATGGGAAAAGAAGAGTAAAGCAGAAAAAGAGCAGGCAATTTACGATCAGGACTGGGTGCTGACAGAGAAAGAGCCCTGCTTTGATGCTGCCGATATCGCCCGGGCCGGTGAAGATCTGTTTGTCTATCTATCTTCGGTTACCAACCGTGCCGGCATTGATTGGCTGCGGCGCCATTTTTCGAATCACCGTATTCATG
>JASFJP010000629.1:0-3092 GCA_050121225.1 Desulfobacterales bacterium | reverse complement strand
AACCGCAGGGTCGTCTGTGTTGACGTAACATTCCGCAAGCATCGCAAACCCACTTTTGATAGCCTCTTTTAACGCCTCTTCTTCTGCTATTACCTGTTCGTCGATAATTTGACCTCTCCCCCCCATATTGCTAAACACCGGTATCAATTCAAACTGTTCGGTGCCCGGATAGTTCATGCAGCGGTAGGACGCCGTATGAGCATAGTTGTCTTTCATATGGTCCCAACCCTGGCGATATAGGGAACAGTTGTCGTTAAAACAGATATAAAGAAAGGGGGTTCCCCAACCTAAACCATCACCGACTGTGATCGGTGGTACTTCCCACAAGTTCATTTTCTCCCGACAATGGGGACAGGCCGGTTTCTTCTGGGCGAGAATTTTTTCTAGCACTTGTTCACGGGTTTCAAACATTGTGTTGTCTCCAGTTTTGATCAACATTTGCTTGGCGCATTTTAACAGCCGTAAACTTAATGACCCATCGTACTATTGTCAACAAATCCGGATTATTCGTGAAAATATCCGTTGTCAGGATTTTCTCTGTGATCTGTGGTTAGTCTGTGGTAATGTAAAACCTGCTTGCAAATTTCAGGTAGAAACGTGGAAATTTAGAAAATAAGATGATCCAGAATATCTTCTTTTGCTTGCATTTCGAAACGAAAAATTAATGTTGATAATCCGCCAACACCGCACAATTTATTACACCGCCATAAGCATCTTCCTTTTTTTCTATGTTCTGCTTAGCTTCCAAAGGATCGGCTTTGCCCAAAACTATTGGGATGCTATTTTTGAGATCGGATTTAATCCGGAGACGCGGAAAATAGACTCCACGGTCGCTTGCCAACAAATTGAACGTCTGATCAAATTCAGGAATGCGGTCCATGAGCGACCGGTTTTTGATAAAAAGCTTGATAACGAAATCCGGGAAGTCGAGTCTCGAATTTCGTCACTGGACGCGGGAAATCTCTACTACCAGCTTCCCTACACTGATCGGAATGATGTGTGGCGCGGCATTGGCATCCACGGAGGAATAGATGATGATCATTATCAATTGGGCATAATAGATCCCGATATCGATGTATGGATCGATTCTTTGCCAAGAGACATACCAAGGCTTTGGGGACCCCAGAAACGCTTTGGTGATTTTGGGCTCAGGGCATTCATCCGTCCTGTCACAGAGAAAACATTCAGAGTTGCTACAGAAGGGCAGATGCTTATTGATGATCTTAACCCTGCGAATATGATAAGAATCATCGCACAATTAGTAAACGTGGCGTGGTTGCACGCCAAGGATGGAGTCAAACCATCGGGCGAATTTTTCAAGGGCAGCACTCTTGATGATCAGAGCCTGAGGGTGATTTACGGTTTGGCCAGGGATTTTCCTCGTTTTTTCGCGATCTTCAATCAATACTTTACTATCGAAAACGTCGTTTCCAACGAGACAAACGAGAGTACCGGCCCCATAACGTTTGATATTGTGATACGGATCAACGTCAACGCATTCAAAAAAGACTATCCGCATTTAGGAAAACTGATTGGTCGCTTAAAGGGCATGCTGAACTATCAAGCCATTTTGTTCGATGCTCAACACCGTCCAGTCGGTTCGATGGCCTTTGACGGTGACAACTACCTTTTTTCGCTGCGATTCAGAACCCAAATAGGTCGTTTTCTGGCCTTGACAGAAAATTCCAACAAAGGAAAAGCGACAGGCGTAGATATAACAGATCCAGGCAATCAAAAATTTTATTCGGTTTACACCTTTCGATTGAACATTGTGGGATTGGAGCTAAACATTGATGCGTTGAAGATAAATCTTGACTATGCGTATAGTGACAACGGGGCCAAGGTCACGGCTGAGCTTCAACATTCTCCAGAAAAAATTGATGCTAAAGGTTTGATACTGGGATTTCTTCCCATTTGGTTGATTGATTTGTTCATCCCTTCGAATATTGAAGATATGACACGGGAGTTCTTCCAAATCTTAGCGTCGGGAAACGAGGGTGAGGGTCTCTCCATAATGGTCGGGAGCATTCCGGAGAAATCCCTAAAAGGCTTTCTATGGCTCTTAACCGATGCAGAAGTTCTGTCAAACGGTACGCTGAAATTTGCATTCAACATCCAGCGCAACATGGTAAAAGAACGGGACAAACTATTTGAAGACATTAGAGTATTTACACAACAGCTGTGGAAAGCATTTTATCTGGATTTCTTGGGCATTAAATCGCGCGGTAAATGCGGATACACTTTAAATAAATAGCTCCATGCTCGACGGATTCTGATGCTAATTTTCATCAACCATTATTCTATTCCTTATAAACTTGGACCCTTGCATACGGGGTTGGAGCATAAAAATTTTTAATCACGAAAGCACGGAAATGGACGTTTAGTTTTGGTTTTGTTTCGTGGTTCGCCTTTATTTTTTGAGTTTGTTTCATGGATAACTCCGACCGGTTACGTCGGAGTCGAGTGCTATCCACGGACATTGAGCGGAATCGCTCAATTGAGGTGTAAATAAACACATGCATAAACAAGATATTCATCCAGCCATTAAAACACTGCAAAAGGAAGTTCAAAAGTGGCGTGTACCGGTGGTGGCACATTACTCAGAGACACCTTTTACGGTGCTGATTTCATGTCTATTGTCACTGAGAACCCAGGACAAAACGACGGATGAGGCGAGTAAAAAGCTGTTTCGCTTGGCGAAGACGCCTCAGACGATGGCAATGCTGACGACCTCTAAAATCGAAAAGACAATATATCCGGTGGGGTTCTATAGAACGAAATCGAAAAATATCAAAAAAATTTGTGATCAACTGTTATCTCAAAATGGAGGACAGGTGCCGGATGATCTTGATGAGTTGCTGAAATTGCCCGGTGTAGGACGCAAGACAGCAAATTTAGTAATCACGCAGGGATTCGGTAAGCCCGGCATTTGTGTCGACACCCATGTGCACCGCATCACAAACCGTTGGGGATACGTTCAAACTAAAACACCGGAGCAGACAGAGATGGCATTGCGACGTAAACTCCCCCAAAAGTATTGGATCATCATTAACGATCTTTTAGTGGCTTACGGCCAAAATCTTTGCAAGCCG
>JASFJP010000628.1:0-3098 GCA_050121225.1 Desulfobacterales bacterium | reverse complement strand
CAAATTGGCAGCTAAGCGCCTTTATAAGTACATAGATAAAATAGCCTATTTTTAACCCCTTGTAAAGGGTTTTTTTAATAAAATCCACCATTTTGTGATTGTCGCAGAATACGTCTAATAAAATGATATGTAATTTTAATAGCTTATGAAAAAGTACATGACTGAACATATGATTACTTTAACTGTGTGCTGATATTAACGGTTGATACTTTTTTAATATCAGACGATTCTACCCTCCAAAATCGGACACATTTTGAGTTAAAAATAAACACCGAGATTAATAATGCCAACAATATCAATAGGTAATGATTTCTAATAATTTGCGTTTAGCTTGGGAATGCCCCAGGCTAAACGCACCGCTATTTACTGGCATTTTCATGGATTCACAGAACCAGGCGCATAAGCCTCAAAATCCGTAAGCATTTGAATTGACATTGTTTGCCTGAATTCAGTCCCTTCGATAACATCTCTGACAGAGGAAAATCAAGGCTATTTTTAATAAAAATATATTGCGTTTAGCATGGTAATATTTTACTTGATTTATTGCGATTAGCATGGTATGCTCGGTGCCATGATCCTATCGCATAAGAGCAGAGAGTATTTTAAATTATTGGCTGCGAAAGTCTCACAAGCGATGGCACAGTATTCCAGCCGCACACCTTACTTTCTAGATGATGATCCGGTTATCTCAAATTACGAGATCATCCGCCAAGTATGGTTTGATGGTGCCCCGATTAAGAATGTTTGCCAAAGCCATGAACTGTCGCGTTCGCAATATTACGAAAAGGAAGATCGCTTTGTTAAGCATGGCGTTTTAGGTCTGTTTCCTAAACTCAAAACACTGCACTATTCACCTATGCTTGAACGGTTGATTGTCATGGTCTGTAAGGCACGGCCTTCGCTTTCACAACAGGCCATGCTACGGATAGCACAGGCGCTTGACTTAACGCGGGATGAAGCCGATATGGAGGCTGTTTCACAAATTCTTGCCTCATACGGACGCTGTATCTCTGATCGGCCTGAGGACAGTAAGTTTTGGTTTCGTATACAGCGTACCCTTAATCAACTATCACAGCTTAACAAGCGTGTAATGAAAGGGCGGAGTCAAAAGCAACGCAGAAAAACATTTTTCCATGACAACGATATTTATCACAAACGCTTAGAATTGCTGCGGGAGCTTTTTTTTAATCGCTCAGCCGGCATAAAAGAGATATGTTTGCAATATGGCATATCGGCAACCAGTTATTACCGATTAGTGGACGAATATCGTCTTTTTGGTCCATGGGCAATTATTCCGGCAAACCTGCCGGGCAAAGAGGCTCTGAGTAGTGCAACTGAACTGAACATTATCTTAGAGAAACTGCGTTATCCTGGCGGTTCCGCCCAGCAAATTGTGAAGACCCTCAAATTACGTTGCTCAAAATATGCGGTTTACAGGGTATTTTCGCGATGGGGCTTGACAGATAAAAACCGTGCGCCAATAGCTTTAGATCGCTACTGTGGCACCGAGACATCAATAGAAGATAAACCATTTACGGGTATAGCCAGTGCTTATCATCTATATACCGAACAGTTTCTTTTAGAGTCTCGTAGAATAAATCGGCACTTTGAGCTGATTTGCAAAAAAATGCAAACGCATGCGTATCATCTGTGCGACCCTGGGCCTCTTATTTTAGCGCCCTTTGTCAATGATTTAGGCATCGTGCAGGCCATGGAAAGTTACGGTCCTGCCCGGTTACGGGGAAAAGATCTCAGTAATCTTGCTTTGCTCAATGTGTTTCGTATATTGGCCGGCTATCGTCGTATTAATCACTTGAGTAACAACCGGGATCGTTGCGTTGCCTTGGCAAGCGGTCTTGGCATGTTCGGCAGCCGTTCAAGGTACTATGAGGATAGCCTTGAATTCACATTTGAGCAAATACACTCTCTTCGATGTGATCTGATAAGTCGTGCCAAGCAATTGGGTATCATCGAAGGGATAAAGATTGCTTTCGATTTTCATTTTAAACAATTTTACGGAAAACACAGCAAAGAAAAGGGGATCGGTAAAGGTCCGGCAAAATCCGGAGATATGGTTGCGGGATTTCGTCCTCATGTTGCCTGGGATCTTGCCGCCAACACCATCCTTTCAATGAGCTATTACCATGGAGGTGTGCGAGCACCGGGTATATTAGAGCAATACTGTGAGCAACATATTTTTCCCCTTTTTGATCCGCTTGCGATCAAGGAAATCTACATGGATTCGGAATACACCAAGGAGGGCAGTTTACAATATTTCAAGCAGATTCGTTGTCCCAATGGTGATGTATATTTGTGTTTAAAAAAGAACAAGCAAATAAAAAAGTTTATCGCACCAGCGCTATCAGATGAGCACGGATGGGAAGACTGGGACAAAGAAGATGAAATTAAAACCATAGAAGTAATTCTACCAAAAACTCAACTTCCTTTGAAAATAGTCATTTTAAGAGATCTTGAAACCGGAAAAAATATCCGTTGTTTTGGCAGTACCAATATGGGATTGTCCTCAGAGGATATGCTTAAAAAATATCGCTATCGTTGGTTGATTGAAAACGGTTTAAAGGATCTGGTGTATAGTTATTTTCTTGATGAGATGTATGGCAGTGATCCTCAAAAAATCGAATTCGAATTTTACTGTGTTATGGTTGCACGATTGACTTACGAATATTTTCTTAAAGAATTAGGCGGTGAGCACTACCGCCACGAAGATGGCAATAAGACAACATTGCAGAAGATGCGAAATTTACTCTTTGAAAAGCGTAACTTTACCCTCGAGCAGGATTCAAATGACAATTTCATTCTCACTTTGCTTGACAACAACGGAAACCGCTTGGAACGACGTGTTGCCAGGATGCTTGAACAACGGATGAAACAAGGTACAAATAAAGTGTTGTGGTGGGGTAATCGGGGGCTTACATTACACTTCGACGATCAATACAAACCCGAAAAAGTGTCCGGCCAAGGTCACTGAAAAGTGTCCGAAAATGAAGGGTAGAATCGTCTGATTTTGGATTGAAAGATCCATACTTTTTCCTTTTTTCATCCAAAGCATTTTTTTATTTTCGTTTAAACAACGGAAC
>JASFJP010000627.1:0-3102 GCA_050121225.1 Desulfobacterales bacterium | reverse complement strand
TAATCAATTCCGTAGACCTTTCCTTTTGACACAGATGAAGCTATCTCTTTAACGGCCTTTCCTCCACCACAACCTATATCAAGAACACATGAATCGGGTTTGATTGAAATATGACTAAGTCCCCACTGCCTAACTTTAGTATGCCCGAAATTCATAGATCTTCCGACAAATCTACCAAAACGACCTGAAGGTTTTCTACATTGCATTACAAATTTTTTAAACAATCCCATGAGTTACTCCATTAATTGTATAATCTAACGCTCCGGCTCACAGGTGAGGGCCGCTTTTTGGCCCGAATCTTTGTGGAGCCGCTTGTTATGTTCCTATTTTATTGCAACAGCACAATGAAAAATTGATTTACCCTTTTTTCTTGATACAATGCTTACATTATTTGAAAAGCCAGCGTTGATTAAAAGATTTTGGACTTCATCCTTTGAATAAATATGGAATACTTCTTGATTCAAATTTTGTTGTTTTAATTGTTCTATACCTTATCGCTCAATTGTTGTCTTCAGTTTCTGCATAATTTTGAGCCCCACTGGCAAATGCCCAATTTTCTCGGGCTGTCTCAATAAATAACAATATTGCATCATGGGGTGAAATGCCCGGCTTATTTTGTAAATTCTGTAGAAATAATAGATAATAGGGACGTCCGTTCTATATTTATATTTCGAAAGCTTATTCTCGATCCATTATTGTCAGAAATTAATTCCTCAGTGCTTGTTTTTTAATTTTTCCAATCGCTGATAGTTTACTGCCCAGACTTGCCGCTTTACTCACCGTAACCGCACTGATGTTGTTAATGCTTTGGAAACTTCGGTACATTTATACCCCAATTTACGCACCGCGATATAGCAAAGAACCCGACGCGCTTCGGTGACGGGTCGCTCTTTGCTGGCGGACTTAAGATTTCCGGGATCGATATCGAAGTTATATGCTAATCCTAATACGTCCATTCAGCATTTTTAAAATTGTAATTACGGCGCCCCCATGGCGGTAGGACTGTCCACATTAGATCAGCATTGTCTTGATCAACGTTATGAAGATAAATTTTCAATTTTACAACAATCTGCCACAACGGCTCGATCCTGGCTGTGACCTGAACTGACTGGTTGAGGTAAGCCGCTACGCGGCAGTTAAGTGATGTGCTAAATTCCCACCCTGATTTCAAATACCCTGTTAAGTTGCAAGACTCCCATTTTTTGTCATAGCTGTCTTAACTGGAGCCATCCAATTAACCCTTCAAATGAAAGGAGAGCTATGATGAAAGACTATTATCAGATTACAAACTAATTATAAATATATAAATAGAACGGACGTCCCCTTTCTTACAAGCAATAAACCCTGTCTCCCAAAATGCGAAGACAGGGTTTTAATTTTATAATTATTGCAGTAAGGGCGGCTTAGTGATTTGATTTGTAAATTCGACTACGTATTTAGATCAGCTATAGCTAAAACCACAGAGAACAGAGTTCAGATTCCCACCATCGGGTATAATCTGTTTGACCGGGTTTGTCATCGGGCTTTTTTTCTTGCCGCCAAGAGATATTACAGCTTCCGACATGATCATCTCCCTATCAGTTCCCGTTTGGTCTGGGATAAAGACCGGCGGCTTCTACGATCTCGGGAACTTTTTCCTCCCATTCAATGGCCATGACATGGAATCCGGCAACACCTTCGCATTCTTTGAGTCGTTGAATGGCTTCAATGCAGATTTTGATGCCCTCATCGGCTTGTTTACCCTTCTCGACGCCCTTGAGCCGTGTGATGATTTCCTCGGGAACATCCATGCCGGGCACGCGTTTCTGCATGTATCTGGCCATACCGACACTTTTCATCGGTGTCAAACCGGCCAAAATGTAACATTTTTTATGAAGACCTCGATCACGGACACCTTTCATCCATTCTTCGAACTTATCCAGATTATAGATGCACTGCGTCTGAATGAATTCCACCCCTGCAGCCACTTTTTTTGCCAGTCGAGGAACCCGGATCTCGAATGGATCGGCAAATGGATTGGCGGCAGCACCCACAAACATCTGAGGGCGACCGTCAAGATCGTCACCGCTGATAAATTTACCTTCATCACGCATGTGTCGCACCATCTGGGCCAGCTGCATGGAATCGATGTCATGCACGTTCTGCCCCTGAGCACAGTCGCCGAAGCTATTGTGATCACCCGATAAGCAAAGAATGTTATGGATATCAAAAGACGCTGCTCCCAAAATATCGCTCTGCAGAGCGATTCGGTTGCGGTCCCGGGTTACCATTTGCAGAACCGGTTCAAGGCCCAAAAGCTTCAGCCGAATGCAGGCAGCTAGGCTGCACAGTCGGGTCATGGAGGTTTGGTTGTCGGTAATGTTAACTGCATCAACGTGGTCTTTGATCAACTCAGCCTTCGTAATAATATGCTCAGGGTTTGCGCCCCGAGGAGGCCCGCACTCAGAAGTGACGGCCAGATGCCCTTCGCTCAGTATCTTTTCCAACTTGCTGGGTGTATTCATACTCATTGCTTCACATCCTCCCTGACAACTTTTCTGGGGCCCCCTGCCCTGTCGGTTGACCAGTCTTTGATGGGGCTTAGTTTTTCATATTCATCGAGTTTATTCAATGCCTTGAGGCGATCAACAATCAACTGCCAGGCGCATTCAACTTCCGGATTAATTTCACATTTGCCTGAAGTCGAACCGCCGCAGGGACCGTTGAACAGCCGTTTGGCACAACGCGACACCGGACAAACGCTTCCTGTCGTGGCAAGAACACATTGTCCACAGCTCTGACAGCGCTCGACCCAAAGCCCACGCTCTTCGGTAGCCCCCATAAAACAAGTATTGACTCCTGGGTAAACCATAATGTTGGGATATTGCTCCGCTGTGAACTGAATTCCCACCCCGCAGGCAAGGGAAACAACGGCATCATACTGATCGATAATATCACGAAGTTCCTCTAAATATTCATGATCACACTGTCTCTCCAGGGTGAGTTCGTCGATCTTTACCTCATTACCATTTTTTTGGGCGTTCATCCTCAAAGCAGAGGCGAGTACCTGGACTTCTTTTTTACCGCCTGCTTCACAAACCGTAACACATTCGTTACATCCCA
>JASFJP010000626.1:0-3111 GCA_050121225.1 Desulfobacterales bacterium | reverse complement strand
AAGAGTCAGAGCGGAATCGGACGTTACGATCAATGTGGATGCTATTGCGAACCTGATTGCACAAACACAGCTACCCAGCGGTGAAATTCCGTGGTGTGAAGGCCAAAAAACGGATCCCTGGGATCATGTCGAAGCTACCATAGGGCTGAACATTGGCGGATATCTATTGGAAGCCCAGCGTGCTTTTGAATGGCTGGCACGCACCCAGCTTGAAGATGGTAGCTGGTTTTCATCTTATATGCAGGGGGTACCTGTGGACAAAACTCGCGATGCCAATTTGTCTTCGTATATCGCGGTAGGTGTTTTTCATTATTACCTCATCTCGGGGGATATCGGTTTTCTAAAAGACATGTGGAAACCGGTCTCGTCAGCAATCGACTTTGCCTTAAGTTTACAGACTCTGGAAGGCGAGATACATTGGGCGATAAGTCCTCAAGGTAACGTCGATCCCATGGCACTTTTGACGGGATCCAGTTCGGTGTATATGAGTTTGAAGTGTGCGTTAGCGATAACGAACATACTCGGGCGGCCTGCACCCCAATGGAAGCAGGCCTTAATCAAATTGGGGCATGTCATCAGACATAAACCGCATCTATTTAATGTGACCAAGTCACGTTATGCTATGGACTGGTTTTACCCCATACTCGTCGGCGCGCTGACCGGGAATGATGCTCAAAAACGAATTGATAGATATTGGAGAAAATATGTGGTTGAGGAACGGGGAGTCCGATGCGTATTTGACGAGCCATGGGTGACTATTGCCGAGACATCCGAACTAGTAATTACTTTGGCAGCAATCGGCAATCTCGAACTTGCCAAGATTGTTTTCAACTGGATCAAACACAGACAATACGAGGATGGTTCATTTTGGTGCGGGTTTACATGTCCGGATTTGATCATTTGGCCGGAGGATAAAATGACCTGGACCAATGCGGCAGCTCTCATGGCCGCCGATGCTATTTACAACCTTACTCCCGCAGCACAGATATTTAACCATGACGTCTGGGAGGAGTTTGGATGTAAATTGGGCTAATACGCCATCCTTTTCAAACAACAGACGTTGAGCGGTAGCGCTCGACATGGGTATTTTTTTTTGCGCAAAGACCACCGCCCATATTACATTAAAAAAGCTTATCTGAAATTCCAAGAATTCTATGTCAATCATTTCCTCCGTCCCCAGTTGGAATCCCTCGGCCAGGGATTTACGTTTGTGCGTCCATGGCATGTGGAAATTTTCGGTGCTCCTATCGAACTCGGTGAATTTATCAATGTGGTGGCCTCTTCGGATAAAAAGGTGCGGTTGAATGTTTGGGCGGAAGAAGAAAATAAGGGTCGCATCCGCGTTGGCAATTATAGCTTAATTTGTCCCGGGGTACGAATTGGTTCGGCTGCAGATATCTCGATCGGAGACAATTGCATGGTCGCTAGTGGTGCCTATATCACTGACTCCGATTGGCATGATATTTACAATCGGATATCGATCGGGAAAACCGCTCCTATCAGAATCAAAAATAACGCATGGATCGGCGACAGCGCGATTGTATGCAAAGGAGTAACTATCGGTGAAAACAGTGTTATCGGAGCCGGATCCGTAGTAGTGGATTCTATACCAGCTAATTCGATAGCGGCCGGCAATCCAGCGCGGGTCGTTAAGGCGCTTGACGAAAGGGAAGCCTTTACTACGCGAGCCCAGTTTTTCGCCGAACCGGAAAAGCTATTTCGCAGCTTTGATCAGACGGATAAAGAACTGCTGCGTCAAAATTCGTTCTTCCAGTGGTTAAGATATCTGCTGTTCCCGTCCAAAGAGGACTGAATAAATTCAATCAGCATCCTAGTCTATCTACCTGACGAGACAAGCGACTATGACGGGGTGACTATGGACTCGGATCAAAAATTTGAAAGCCCTTAAATAGCAACCCTCCGACAAGAGCAACTAAACTGCTCATTAAAAACAGAGCGAATGATCCTGTAATTTCATACAGATAGCCATTGATAAGAAATCCCACCATCAGCCCCAAACCGTAAGTTAAGGCATTGTTGACCGCTTGTCCTAGTGTTTTGGACTTTTCAGGCGTCAACCGATCAATGAATAAAATACTGGCCATGTGAAATGTTCCATACGTTACAGCGTGCAGTGCTTGTGAGAGTAGAATGATGTATGCCGAGTTGGCAAAAAAGAGGATTAGCCATCTGCATGCCGCCGCAAGAAAGGAAAATACCAATACATTTTCAAGTGAAAACCGGCTAAATATTCTTTCGGATTTTATCATCACGAGTATCTCGGCTGTTGAGGCCAAGGCCCAGGATATCCCGATAAACGTACTACCGTAACCTAAATTTTCCAGATGGATTGAAAAAAAACCATAGTAAGCACCATGGCTGACCAGCATCAAAAACGCACAGAGCAAAAAAACAAAAACGCGTTTTCTCATCAGAGAGCTTGCCTTCTGCGCTAAATGATCTTTTTTGGGTGCCGTTACGGTGGGAATGCGAAAGGAAATAACCGTCAAGATCAAGGATCCAGCAAAGATGAGGATCAGGATGATATCCACAGAATACCAATCTATGATCTTGCCGAGGATCAAAACCATCATAATGAAGCTAATCGATCCCCATACACGTATCCTACCGTAACTTTTCTTCTCCTGTCCCAGCACATCCATGGTCACCGCTTCTAAAAAGGATATGATCGGCGCATAAAACACCCCGTAAACTATCGTGATAAGCAGTATCGGCCAGAATTCTACCGTGAATAAATAACCTGCCCAGATACATGTACTGATAACATTGCAGACAATATAAATCGGTCTTCGAATATCTAATCGATCGGCCACGGCACCCCAAATCAGGGGGAATAACACAAGCGCCACTGATCTAACGGCCGCGAGTCCCCCAATTTGAAGGCCGCTGAAACCGAGGTGATAACAGTACAGATTGAAGTAAGGCAAAAATATTCCCAATACACCGAAATATAAAAAATATTGGGCACTGATCGCTATTCTATAATTTTGCCGTTCGTGAAGATTCATATGGTGACATTTGTCGAGTGGGCATAAAAAATCGGCGGGAAGGTAATGAAATCAAAGGAGTCCGGTATGACTGGACTCTGTC
>JASFJP010000625.1:0-3112 GCA_050121225.1 Desulfobacterales bacterium | reverse complement strand
GTGATCAACGCATGGCTAATTTCAGGCAATAACATATCATCAATCAATCGGTAGCGCACATGGAGAGCCGAGAGAATCACGGAGCCACGCCGAATAAATCTATTCGGTTATGAATTTGATGGATTGGAATACAGGGTCATTCATTTGAGATTGGTGAAAACAATTGCATTCAGCATCTGTAAGAATTGTCGAATTCCTTGACGGCTGCTGAACTCATCATTAATTTTATCCCTTATATTCTATAACGTTTAAATTGGAATAGATGATCTTTCCAAAATTTATCTGAGTTGAGTTGACAGCTTTAGCGGCGGATACAGGCTATCGATAGGAGCGTCAATGATCGAATTTATTTTTGTTTTGGCAGCCACCGTGCTTGTGTTTGCTTTGTTTGCAATGGTTTTTTACATCAAAGGCAGAGCAAATGGTAAAGACGTACAAATAACAGCGTGTTCCCGGTGTGATTGTCATCGCAAGCAAGAAACGCACGAGCGTTTTTAAAGATACCAAAAACATACAGACGAAGGCATTCGGCGTTAACCCTTATGCCGATGATTATCTGATCGACCACTTTAGATTGTAAAATACGACGCCCGAAGGACCGGTATTGGCTTAAAGTCTGAGTGTGTGAAATAATCAAAGGCAATAAAATTCGAAATTCGAATATCAATACAAATTTAAACTTTAAATGTCTCAATGACAAAAACAAGTTTTTGTTCTCGGACCCACTTTAGTTTAGATCAAATGATATGAAAACGTTTAGCAATCCAGTTTAGGAAGATCCTGATGAAAACCATCCGAGTCAAAAAAGGCTACAATTTGAAAATCGTCGGATCGCCCTCTCATTTATTAAAGAAGGCCGAGAAGCCAACCTACGTGGCATTACAGCCCGAGCATATCCCCTTTGTGAAGCCCCGCTTGAAAATCGCAAAGGGCGATCGTGTCGCACTTGGTTCCCCATTGATTGAAGACAAACGCAACACAGACATCCAATTTCTATCTCCCGGCGGCGGGCGCGTAGCCGATATTCGTTTTGGACCGCGTCGGGTGATTCAAGAAATCGTCATCCAATTGGACGAAACCGAAAAAAAGATCGATTTTGAGCGCTACAGCCAAAACGATATCGACAAAATGAACCGGGAGCAACTGGTCCGAGTCCTTGTCGCAGGCGGGCTCTGGCCTCTAATCAAAGAACTGCCTTTCAGAGATTATGCGCGGCTGGACTTTTTGCCGCCGGCACTGTTTGTGAGACTCGGCAGCCTTGAGCCCTTTCATCCGGCACCAAAGGTCTATCTCCCCGGTAATGAGCAACTCTTTCGCTTCGGGTTGAGCGTTCTAAACAAATTGGCCGAAGGACGAGTGTTCGTCTGCAGACACGAGGCCGATACTGAATCGACATCATTGCTCGACGGTCTGATCAATCTGACTTACACGGGCAACTATCCTGCCCACGATCCGGGGGTTTTGTTATACCGCATGAAGTCTTCGCCCCAGGAAAATTGTTCCTGGTTTGTTGACGGTCAGGACGTTGTATTGATCGCTCACATGTTGCGTAACGGCGCCTATCCCACCGAACGCATCGTGACCTTGGGCGGAGCAGGTGCTCGTCAACCAAAACACTTCATTGCCCGTATCGGAGCACCGCTGTCGGCCATCGCTGCTGATCAGGCCGAGAACGAAAGTTGGCGCTATATCCAAGGCGGCATCCTGTCCGGTTACGGCGCTCGGCCCCAGTCGTATCTCGGATTTTCGGAAACAGCCCTTAATCTGCTTCCTGAAGGCAACCGCAAAGGCGAGTTGCTGGGCCTTTTTAGTCCAGGATATCGAAAAACCACTTTCTCCAGGGCATTTCTTTCCAAGCTCAACCATCAAGAACTTGAAATGAGCTGCAACATGAATGGCAGCGAACGCGCCTGTATCGCTTGCGGCTACTGTACTTTGGTTTGTCCGGTCGATATTCTGCCCCAGTTCACTTATAAGGCCATTTTGGCCGGAGAGGTTGAAGAATCCCTCGAACACGGGTTGCTGGACTGCGTCGAATGCGCGTTGTGCTCTTATGTTTGTCCCTCCAAAATTGAGCTTTTTGAGACAATCAAAAATGCGAAAGCCTCATTTTATAAGGAAAAAGAACAGGTGCGCCGATGAAGCGAATTGAAAGGTTCTTTGAATTTACACGAAGACATTTCGAAAAAGGCGGCAAACTCGAAAAACTGTGGCCGTTTTACGAATCTATTGAATCCGTCTTTTTCGCGCCGGCGCGTGTGAGCCAGGTTGCACCCAACGTGAGGGACAGCCTGGATGTCAAAAGATACATGATGCTGGTCATCGTCGCCCTGTTGCCCCACTATGCCTTCGGCGTCTACAACGTCGGTTATCAATCCCACCTAGCTTCCGGTCTCGGGACCGATTTCTGGCCGGTGATCTGGACCGGTCTGAAATCCGTCGTCCCGATCGTTGTAGTGGTTTATATCTTCGGCTTTGCCTGGGAAACCTTGTTTGCATCGGTACGCAAGCATGAATTGAGCGAAGGCGTTCTGGTGACATGCGCCCTGCTGCCTCTGACACTGCCGCCCACGATTCCGCTTTGGCAGGCGGCTGCCGGTATTTCTTTCGGCATCGTTATTGGCAAGGAAATCTTCGGTGGGACGGGAAGAAATTTTCTAAATCCGGCATTGACCGGCAGAGCCTTCCTCTATTTTGCCTATCCAGTTCAGAATTCTGGCGATGCCGTTTGGACGGTTCTAGCCGGTGCCAAATCTGCGCCGGTAGATGCATTCACCGGAGCAACACCACTTTCAATTGCCGCCGTGACGGAACGTTTCGGAGATGTCCACGCGTCCCTGGCTGATGCCGGTTACGGCGTTTCGAAACTGTTTTTCGGGCTATACCCGGGGAGCATCGGCGGAACCACGACCTTTCTTAGCATTGTCGGCGCCGCGTTTCTGATGATGCTAGGTATTGCTAATTACCGCATTATCTTCGGATGTGTGATCGGCCTTCTGTCCACAGCTTTTCTGCTGAATCTGCTGGCCACTGAGAGCTCTATGCCCTATCTCTCGATGAATCCGATGCATCACCTGATGAGTGGAGGCGATATGTTTGCCTTTGCTTACAT
>JASFJP010000624.1:0-3115 GCA_050121225.1 Desulfobacterales bacterium | reverse complement strand
CTCTTTGCCTTCAGAGGTGATATCCAGTATCTGGCCAAGGATCATCCCGCGATAACCAGCGGCGGCTGCAATCAAATGGATGACCTTCAGCCATTTGGCCGCTCGGTCAACCTCGGCAAATTGAAGCGATGAGAGAACTTGAAACGCCATGGTAAGTAGAGCATCGCCGGCCAAAATTGCAGTGGCTTCGTCAAAGGCAATATGACAGGTTGGTTTTCCGCGTCGTAGCTTATCATCGTCGATTGCCGGTAAATCATCATGGATCAGCGAATACGTATGGATCATTTCCAAAGCGCATGCAGCCGGAAGGGCATCGACTCCTTTCCCACCCACTGCTTCCGCAGCAGCAAGACACAGAATCGGCCGAATTCGTTTGCCGCCCGCCATCAACGAATATGTCATGGCGTCGAGTAAATGCTGTGAATGGGGAGATTCTTGCAAATAAGTTTCAAGCGCAGTGTTTACCAGACGATTCTTTTGCACGATATACGATTTTAAATCAACCATGATCAATGACAGCAAGTTTTTCCTAATTTTTTTCGAACTGTGTGGCCCTCAGTCAAGACGTCCATTCGATCACTCTGCAGTTGAATCATCGCGGTCATTGTCCTCAACTTCAAATGGCATCTCGGATACATTCCCCTCCGAATCCTGCATTAGAATCGTAATTCTTTTTTCAGTCTCATCCAATTTCTGGCTGCAAAATTTAGATAATTGTATGCCTTCTTCAAATTTTTTGATCGCTTTTTCCAACGGCAGATCACCAGACTCCAATTCTTGGACAATTTTTTCAAGTTGTTTCATCGATTGTTCAAAGTTTTTTTTTGCCATTCAACGATTTTCCTTTTACACGACAAATAAGGCGACCTTTTGACACCATCACCTCAATCTCCTGGTTAAGATGAACCATTTCAGGATCTTTAACCACAATGGATTCCGGAATGGTTCGGGTTATGCTATACCCGCGTTCCAAGATGGAAATAGGGCTTAAAACCTCCAATTTGGCCGTCAATTCATGTAAATTATTTTTTTTTGAATTTATAAAAATATAATATGTTTTTAAAAATTTATCGTATAATTGCTCAAGTTGATAGTTAACTTTATTAAGAACATTGAGGGGCATGTTTGCGTGGAGTCTGTCCTTCCAAAAACCAAGATGTTCGTGGTCGCGTTGGATTCGATAGGTGAGTATCTTGTGTAGTCCTGTGGTGAGATCATCTAATCGTAAACGGTAATCTTCGATTTTGCGTCGAGGATCGACCAATTTATCGGCCAACTCAGTCAATTTCGATTGTAATTTACCGATATTGTTAGACATATTGAAAATCAAACGCCTGCTGAACTCAAGCAACCGACGTTTAAGCTCTTTTTTCTCGGGGACAACCATTTCGGCCGCAGCAGACGGAGTCGGCGCACGCAGATCGGCGACAAAATCGGCAATGGTGTAGTCCGTTTCATGGCCGATCGCCGAAACTATTGGAATCCTCGAATTAAATATTGCTTTGGCGACCGCTTCAGAATTAAATGCTTGCAAATCTTCTAGTGAACCTCCCCCTCTGGCAAGTATCGCAACATCTGAATCTGAATATATATTCAGATTTTCAATTGCGGCGACAATCTCATTTACGGCCCCATCGCCTTGGACTTTCACCGGACTGATTTGGATGGCAATATCCGGAAAACGTCGATTAACGATCGTCAATACATCATGAATCACGGCACCCGTGAGGGAGGTTATCAAGCTTAGTTTTTGTGGTAAAAAAGGCAACTGCTTTTTGTATTTGTCTTCAAAATAACCTTCCTCTGCGAGCTGCATTTTGAGTTTTTCAAACGCAACCTGCAGCGCGCCAATTCCAGAGGGTTCCAAATACTCCAGAATTATTTGATATATACCTCTAGGCTCATAAACGCTGATTCGGCCCATTCCGGTAACATTCATCCCATCTTCCGGTTCAAATTTCAGCTGCCGCTGCTGGCCGCGAAACATAACCGCATTAATCTGAGAATATTCATCCTTCAGGTTAAAATAGCAATGACCGGAAATCGGTTTACGGAAATTTGAAATCTCCCCTAGAACCCATATAAAAGGGAATGTGTCCTCCAGTAAGGATTTAATATTTTGGGTTAGCTCTGAAATGCTATAGATATGTGGCTGCATCTTGTTGTTGGTAAAACGCCTTTTAACGTCTGATAAGTTATATTATGTAAACTTTTTATATTGGCAGCCTGATCGTTATGAAACCACAAAATAAATGTTCCCTCCTGCTTTCAAAACGATCCTAAAAAGAGCTGCAGATAATACCTCAGTAAAGCGATTATTTGCCTGCGTATTTATCCAACAATTCACGTACTGTGGGAACAATATAAAGGTTTTCATGCGGCAACTCGGCTATCTGAGCTGCCAATATTTTTATTTTTTTGTGAATGGACTTGTTCTTATCCATTATGAAGAGATTCTTACCCTTGACCTTGCACAGACCGCTTGTTGCTTTTACGCCGGTTGCACGGAGATTCTGCTCGGAAACCGTGATTTCCAATTTTTCCGCAAGATCTTTTAGTTCTTGATAGATTCGATCTGGTTTCACGATAATTTTAAATGATTAAAAGCTTATGCGACATAGAGACGAAGGTTGAACGATTTCCTGATGACATGGCGTTGAAAAATATTCATGCGATCGGTTACCGATCGCTTGAAAAAACGCTCTTTTGTGTTATATTCAATGCATTAATCGTTAGCGTGTTTGCTACAACATTTTAAACCAATTGCAGGAGGAAATATGGAATCAGTACCCCTTAAGCAGCAAACCCAAGTCCAGGTTCGGGTCAATGAATTTGTCCGCAGTGTATACAATTGGATGGCAATCGGCCTGGCTCTGACAGGCTTTATTGCATATTTTGTGGCCCACAACGAGTCTTTCTTGGGCCTTCTTTTTCAGGTAACCGGCAACCAACTGCGACCGACGATGCTTTTTTACGGTTTAATAATCGGAGAGCTTGCCCTTGTATTCATCCTTAGCGCTAGAGTCCAAAAAATGCAAGCATCAACCGCAACGGCAATGTTTGTTCTTTATGCAGCCCTGAATGGTGCAACACTCTCAATGATTTTCTTGGCTTA
>JASFJP010000623.1:0-3117 GCA_050121225.1 Desulfobacterales bacterium | reverse complement strand
ATTTCTGTTTCGATGCCCTTTGCGATATCCTCAAGGGAATTCCAATCGTACGGGTTGCCCGTAGAATAAATGATTAAAATATCCAATGTGGTGGACCGCTTCTCCATTGCCTGAATAAATGCGGAGCGGCTCGACAATGTAACCAACAATAAAATCACGATCTGTTTTCCATTGAATAGGCTTTTCAGCATTTTCCCGCTTTTCAGAATAAAATAGGCTAAGTACTAGATTATCTCCATAACTCTGTATCTTCTTGTCAAAAAGGCCGCAAGTTACCCAAATCGAGTTTAGATTCGGTTAGGCATGGATACATGTCGCGGCAAGCGTTTGTGCTTATCCGCCTTCTGCAATGCTAAAGCGAACCTCTTTGACGCTAAAGCTCATGTATTTCAGAAGCGCGTGAATGAATATGACAATACCTGTCATCTCAAGGGTTTCTTCAAACGTGATGATCATGACGTAGGTTAAGTTTTCCGTGCCGCGAAATTCACCTTGCAAAACTTGAAGAAACTCTCCCCCAATGGCCCCGCCGACGTAAAGAATTCCAGCAGTCAAAAAGAGAAGTAGTATTTTTCTCGGAAGATGAAATAAAAATTTCCAGTAGGATACCGCTAAGATTAGAAGCAGAGCGATAAAAGGGATAGTCCAGGCTATGTGATACAGGGCACCCTCTGGTTTACGTGACAAGATATCCATCACCGGCCATGAAAACATCTCGTGGATACTTGCAGCTTCATCAAGCGATAAGTAAAGAAAGATGAATGCAAGAATGATCCAATTTATGGCATAGGCATCATGGTTTCGTTTCTTGGCCACCGCGATGAGAGCTAAAAGTACCGTAGAAATCAGCAACAAAAATGTTGAAAAAAAAGTTGGAATGTTCCCCTCATTGTATAAATAGAACTGTCGAATCAAGCCATATACATGATGACGACCCGTAACAAATTCAAAAACTTTTACACCCGTGCTGGCCAGAACCAGCAAGGCGACAGCCAGTGCCAAAATGCAAACAATCCGTGATGGCCGAACAATTATGTTTTGTTCCGCGTCGACCATGTCCAAACCTCCGTTATACTTTTGTCTTTCTTATTCAACTGCACTCTTTATCTTACGACTCCTATTCTACCCTTCTCCTGCAATCGTTGCGCCCTGCATAAGAGTTTCTCTAGTTTCGAGAATCTTGCCTCCCAATTTGTGCGGAGTTCACTCTTGAGAATTTTAATTTCATTGAGGTAATGTGAATGATCGCTGCGCACTCGCTCGATACCTTCCACGAGAGCCCTGGCGGTATTATTAACATGAATGGTACCTCTTGAGAAATAATCCCTTAAGACCGGCCAATCGGAAGTAATGATGGGACGTTCAAATTCCAATGCCTCAAGAGCCCCCCATTGATGCGTATTATCGTCCGTTGTCAGGCATGTCGCAACATCACATCCCTTCAGCAAGGCAAGAAAGTCCTCCCGAGCGAGAAAATCAGTCAATATCACATTATTCGGAATTTGCTTTGATAGATTTTGAGGGGCGCGCTGTAGACTGCCGGTTATATAAAAATTCACGTCCGGCAAATGTCTTGCAGCTTCAACTACCTCATAGATCGGCTCATCCGGATCGTATGAGCTAATGATGAGCACATTGAATCCCGGGTGAAACGGAAAAGCCCGGTCAGGCGCTGTTAAAATTGGGCCGGGTTCCAAAACAATACTCGGTGCCTTCCAACTTTTCACTTCCCTTGCTAACGGTGCGTTATGCAACATGTTCATCAACGCACGTCGGGCTAAAAACCTGTAAAGAGGGAGAAAGAACCTCCAACGTCTAGCTGTGAAAATGCCCGAATGTGTGTCGACAACGTATTTCGAGCTTTTTAAGCAACAATACAACCAAACGATGACGACTGCAAAAACAGGTGGGTTTTGGACAAAGATGATGTCGGGCCGTTCTTTGTAAAGAACGAAGAGTGTCTTAAAAGATGCCAATATGTATTTTACAGGTGCAATAAACAGTCGCCTTTTCTTGAAATAATGAATATGATACGCTTTGGCTCCGAGGTGTTTTGCCATACATTCGCTTGGCGCTGAGAATGGAAACCATGCGATATACACTCGTTTCTGTTTTTTATTGGTCATTAAATTGGGAATCCTTTAGTAATTTAGTAGCTAGCATTTTCAAAGTCAGGGAAAATATTTAGGACATCGCTAGTTGAATCTCAGGCTCTTTAACACTAAAATCCCTCTGCGGCGTCAAGGCATCGATATCGGAATCGACCATCATTTTAACTAATTCTAAAAATCCGACAACCGGTTCCCAGCCTAATTTTGTCTTAGCCTCGGTGCAATCACCTTTCAAAATATTTACCTCAGCTGGACGATATAGCCTTTTGTCGATGACGACATGTTTTTCCCAATCAAGCCCGGCCTGATCAAAGGCTAATTCTACAAACTCCTTTACCGAGTGATCCTCTCCGGTTGCAATCACATAGTCATCCGGCGCATCCTGCTGCAACATCATCCACATGGCTTTTACATAATCACCAGCAAACCCCCAGTCTCGTCTGGCATCCAAATTTCCAAGATGAATCTCGTTTTTTAGTCCTAACTTAATTTTTGCAACGCCTGTGCTTATTTTTCGCGTTACAAATTCGATTCCTCTGCGAGGTGATTCGTGATTAAAAAGTATTCCGTTGCATGCAAACATCCCATAAGCTTCGCGGTAGTTTCGAGTTAAATCATATCCGGCTACTTTAGAAATCCCGTAAGGTGACCGTGGATGAAAGGGCGTATTTTCATTTTGCGGAGTTTCTTTCACTAATCCGAACATTTCACTGGAAGCCGCAAAATATACTTTGCAATCAGGAGCATTTATCTTAATGGAATTTAAAACAAAATGGGTTCCATTGATGTTTGTGTTTATGGTTGAAAACTCATCCTCAAAAGAATAGGTCACATAGCTTTGAGCTGCCAAATGATAACACTCATCAGGTTTTACATCTCTGATGATGTTGAAAATACTAGCATAGCTCTCTAAGGAACCGGGATGCAAGACAAGTTGATCCAGCAGATGTTTAATTCTCCACAGCCGATGCTCAGGATCTTCCAATGCCACTCTGCGGATGATTCC
>JASFJP010000622.1:0-3121 GCA_050121225.1 Desulfobacterales bacterium | reverse complement strand
CTGCATTTACGAGGTTCAGTTTTGTATCCGGAAAATGAAACAATATGCCTGTTGGAGACACCTGATTGAGCGCGGTATATATCAGTCTGTGGTTTCCCCTTATGGTGCAATTCCACGAATCCTTACTTTCACTGAAAATAATTTCGGTAATGCAGTTGGAAATAGTAGCTTTGTCATCGATCGTATTCTTGGCATTACAGCCGAGAAAAAGAGCAATAATAACCGTCAATGTGACGGCCAGCATATTTTTTTTGCCGACTATTATCATTTGGTTAATCATCCTTTAAATTAATTTATTTAGATCGCTTCTGCAACTTATTCGGCGGTTTCAGAGGTGTTTGTTCGCATAATATGATCTGCATTTGAACTACGCTAGTTTAAATCCCCGCATTTTAAAAATTCCTTCACCTGTTTTAAACCTCAATTGAGGTTGCATTTTCACAATCGGGCGTTGCGGCAGTTTTCTTTTGTCGGATTTACCAATTTTTTTCAACTATTATTTCACGAGGAGTTTGGGCGAAGCTTTTCATTTTAAGAAATGAATGAATATTCAATTGTAACTTCACGCGAAAACAGCCTAAAAAGAGATTAAACATGAATGTTGTGTAGCCGTCAGTTATTATAATAAATTAAAATAATTGTAAAAAAATTATACCGGGTTTCTTATTTTAGTCTTGACATAAATTGTTTGAATTTGTATTATGAATGAACATTCATTCAAAGGGCATTGATATGCAGAAATCGCGACTGGAGGCCCAAAATCAATCGGAACACCAAAAATGACAAGTACCACCGGATCCTGGAAGCTGCGGTAAAAGTGTTTGCCCAGCAGGGATTTCACCAATCGACCGTGTCCCAGATCGCCAAGGAAGCCGGAGTGGCCGACGGTACCATTTATCTCTATTTCAAAAATAAAAATGACATCCTGGTCAATTTCTTCAGCTACAAAACCAAGCTGGTTTTTGATCGATTTCGGGAGGAAGTCGATAAGGCGGAGAGCAGTCTGGATAAACTTCGCAATCTCATTCGTCGACACCTGACCGAATTTCAGCGGGATAGGGATATGGCCGTGGTGTATCAGGTCGAAACCCACCAAAACAGCCGTTTGGCAGAAAAACAAATCAGAGAGATGTCGAAAATGTACCAGGACATCATCTCAGAAATTGTTGAACTCGGCCAGGCCGAGGGCAAAATCCGTAAAAACTTGTACGTCGGTCTAGTGAAACGATTTGTTCTGGGAGGAGTCGATGAAGTTATCAATACCTGGATACATTCGGAAGGTAAGTACGATCTGGTTTCTATGGCGGATCCACTGGTGGACCTGTTTATCCGGGGTATCGGAACAGCTTCAACTATCAAATAACATCTAACCGCAACTAAGAGAGGGCCCAATATGGCGCAACAAATAGCAGATCGAAAAGACGTTGATTTTGTCCTTCACGAGCAACTGCACGTGGCGGAGTTGAGTAAGCATGATCTATTTGCTGAATTTAACCAAAAAACCATTGACCTTATCGTGTCTGAAGCTCGTAATCTGGCCGTCAAGGAACTTTTGCCGACTCAGACAGAAGGCGACCGCCTTGGCGCCCGATTTGAAAACGGCGCGGTAATCGTTCCGGAGACCTTTCATAAAGCCTGGGAACTCTTTAAAGAGGGTGAGTGGTTAGCCATGTCGGAGGATCCGGACTGGGGCGGCCAAGGAATGCCACGGACGGTTGCCCTGGCAGCCGGAGACTTTTTTAACGGTGCAAATTTCGCGTTCATGATGTATCCTGGGTTGACCCATGGCGCAGGCAAGTTAGTTGAAACCTTTGGAAATCAAAAACAAAAAAAACTCTATCTCAAAAAAATGTACAGTGGGGAATGGACCGGTACTATGCTGCTGACCGAGCCTGAAGCCGGTTCCGATGTTGGGGCCTTAACCACCACTGCCGTCAGAAACGGCGACGGAACGTATGCAATCACGGGCAACAAAATTTTTATTTCTTCCGGCGAACATGATCTGGCGGAGAACATTATTCATCCGGTTCTAGCCCGTATTGAAGGTGCTCCGGAAGGAACCAAGGGGATATCCCTTTTCCTCGTGCCGAAGATCTGGGTAAATGACGACGGCAGTCTGGGAGAGCCTAACGATGTGGTCTGCACCGGAGTCGAGGAAAAAATGGGAATTCATGGCAACGCAACCTGCTCATTGTCGCTCGGCAGCAAAGGACAATGTAGGGGAACATTGTTAGGTGAGGAAAACAAAGGCATGCGGGCTATGTTTTTAATGATGAATGAAGCCCGCCTTCTGGTGGGACTCCAGGGGCTGGCATGCGCAAGTGCTTCTTACATTCATGCGGTCAATTATGCACGTCAACGGATTCAAGGGCGACACCTCATGCAAATTATGGATAAAAGCGCCCCGGCGGTTTCGATTATCCAACATCCGGATGTTCGACGAATGCTCTTGACGATGAAGGTCTACGTTGAAGGCATGCGAAGCCTCCTATACTATATCGGAATGTGTGGCGATAAAGCCATGATTTGCGATGACCCGGAAGCTAGAGCCACGTATCAGGGAATTGTTGATTTGTTAATTCCCATTGCTAAAGGCTATGTCACGGACAGGGCCTTCGAAGTGTGCAGCATGGGAGTGCAGATCTTCGGCGGATACGGCTATATCAAAGAATATCCCATGGAACAGCTCCTGCGGGACTGCCGGATTACGCTGATTTACGAGGGAACCAATGGAATCCAAGCCATGGACCTCCTGGGTAGAAAGCTCGGCATGAATAAGGGCAAGACGATCATGGACCTATTGGGTGAGATTCAAAAAACCATTGCCGCCGCCAGGACTAATTCCCGGACAGAAAAATTTGCGAACAAAGTGGAAGCGGCGGTCAATAAGTTGGGTGAGGTCGCTTTGCACTTGGGGAAAACAGCTATGTCGCCGGATGTTATGGCGGCCTTTGCCAATGCTTATCCGTTTATGGAAGTGGCCGGAGATGTAGTGATGTCCTGGCTGCTTCTATGGCGGGCCACAATCGCTGCTGAAAAGCTGGATGCCGGGGCCAAGAAGAGAGACGCTGCCTTTTATGAAGGCCAATTAAAAGGCGTGGAATTTTTTACGCATTCTGTT
>JASFJP010000621.1:0-3124 GCA_050121225.1 Desulfobacterales bacterium | reverse complement strand
TGGTTTTTGTAATTCGCTTCAAGTGGCGTCTGCAGGCCATTGAGCACATAGGTTTCGTTGAAAGTTCCGGCCAAGCCTCCCTCGCCGCTGGCACCATTATCGGAAGTCACGAATATCAAGGTATTATTCAACTCACCGATACGTTTGAGTTCGTTTACGATACGTCCAATTTGCAGGTCCACCCATTCCATTTGCGCGGCAAATACTTCCATCTGACGTGCATAGAGGCTTTTCTCCTTGTCCGACAACGAATCCCAGGCAGGAATTTGGTCGATACGCTCGGTCAGTCTTGTATTGTCGGGTACAATACCGAGCTTCTTTTGACGAGTCAGTATCATTTCGCGCGCTTTGTCCCAGCCCATATCGAATTTGCCTTTATATTTATCGATATGACTGTCCGGTGCGTGATGGGGTGAGTGCATCGAGCCGGAAGCCCACAACATCATGAAAGGCAGGTCTGGTTTGATGGATTTATGCCCGGTAATCCATTCAATGGCTCGATCCGCCAAATCCTGATCAAGGTGCACCGATTTACGATAAGGCTCAGGGGTGTGGTCATTCCACATAACAGGAACAAACTGATGAACGTCAGCAGCCATAAACGTGTATGCATGTTGGAACCCCTCTCCACTTGGCCAGCGATCAAAGGGACCAACCTGAGACACTTCATATAAAGGCGTGTGATCCCACTTACCCAGCGCATAATTCACATATCCATGCTCCTCAAGATAGTTAGCAACCGACTTTGCTGATTCAGGCATGATAGCGTTATAGCCAGGGAAACCCATTGCAGTTAAGGCATGGCTACCTAAACCAATGGAGTGGGGATTGCGCCCCGCCATCAAGCTTGCGCGGGTAGGAGAACACAACGCCGTTGTATGGAAGTTGTTAAAACGCAGACCGTTGTCAGCCAGCTTGTCGATATTGGGTGTCTGAATCAGGCCGCCAAAACTGCCTATTTGGGCGAATCCGACATCGTCAAGCAAAAAGACAATGACGTTAGGTGCACCTTCGGGAGGACGTATTTCCGGTGCCCACCACTCTTTTGAATCTTCGTATTTTTTGGCAATAACACCGCCAAATCCCTCAATTTTCTTAGTCTTAGCCGCCATAGCAGAGGACGACAATGCCAGCCAGGCAACAAATAGAACCCCCCACACAAGTAGTTTTTTCATGATCATGCTCCTTTCTTCGACTTCCAAATCATTATCAATTCATTCCTTATTACAGATTTTTGTCTCTTTTCACTTCAGTCTCGTCTAAAGTGGGTAGTACATGTTGTGTTCCGTATATCAGCCGTCAAACTTTTGATATATTGAGATTCTCTTGACCGAGGCAGAATTTAAGATATGCTCTAAATTTCCGCCCTAATTTGACGAATCTCCGGTTTCACATTTCTTGCCACACTATGTAATTCGATGGTTATCGAAATGAATGGTGATAAGATCCAAGTATCACACGGTTTTAAGGATAGTCAAACACTGAAATATATAACCGTAATCAAATAACCATGCAGATGGGGATATTGATATGAGCATGTAAAGCGAAAGGCCGATTGGCCGAGGGTATCCCGTCAACCATTCTTTGGGCAACCTAACAATATACAAAACTACAGTCTATTTGGTCACTGAATTCATTGTTCACCCACTTGAAATTTTTACAAAGTAATATTATGTTTCTGACTGTGGCCTCTCGGATGCACGTGCATCTTTTTCAACCGGACTGTTCACCTTTATTTAGGAAGACGGTACTGGGGAAATACAACGGCAATCTGGGAAGCCACATCAAATCTCCTTATTCTTTCCTAAAAAAGGAGGCCGGGAAAAATGTACGCACTCAAACACAGTTTTTCTGACTGGCGATCCGGCAAGGCCAGACGAAAAGTTTTTAGCCTCCATCGGTTTTTTGCAAAGGTCCTCAGAGAAGGCGACTGCAAGATCGAAGGTCACCTGAAAAGAGGCGTGATGGCTGGGTTAGGATCAGCAGGTGGTCGAGCGTGGAGATGCAGGATTTGAAGATCGCAAAGTATTTACATGTAAAAAGTTGACCCTTCAATTGTACATTTCTTCCTCTGAAGCTATCCTAATTAACAAATGTTGTAACCACAAAACTTTTCCCTTAAAGATTTCTCACGCTATAATTGCCAGGCTATGACATCTCAGCACGTTAAGCATTACCCGCTTGAAAAAACGAAAGGGGCAATTGCGATCTAGAATTACCCCGATCGGGAGGCGAAGAGCAGAAGCGGAGAACTCTATAAAGTGTGAAAGGAAAGTTTGAACACAAAAAAAATTTTACAGATGTATTAAATTTGGGTTAGGCCGGAAAATTATGGTGGCTCAAGTCAATGCGCCTCAATGGAGAAAGGAGGAAGAAACCATCAGGGCTTAACCGAACCACCACAATATGGAGGAAGAATCAAGAAACCAGATACCAAGTACCTACGTCTCATATATGATGAGACAAACACGGAGGTAATGGTTACACACATAGAATTGAGATAGGTGGTGATTTAAAACCCAAAAGGGCGGTTAAGGAAAATTCCCCTTAAACCACCCTTAACGAGAGGATCGTTGGCAAGCCTGTAGCCCCCCTCTCGATTGCTACAGGAATTTTAAAAAGGAGGTTGTGAGTGTTGTGGATGCTACACTCAAATTTAAGATAAGGATGTTTTGAGCCGTCTGCAAGGATTAGATATTTAAAAAATTGTGCCCAGACATTGCTACCCGGTTTAACTTTGTTTCAAATGAATATCGAAAAGAGTTTTAGAGAATTATAAAGCACATGGCCTGATACATGAAAATTTATGCTGCAATTGTGGCTTATTCCTTTTACAGATTTCACAATCACAAAGACATAATTTTTTGAGCCTATATTTTTGTTAGGTTTCGTGCCTCCATCCATAGTTCCAGCAAATCATTGGTTCATTGCAGATTTGAATAACCAATCCTCAATTAATGCGATTGATACGCAGGTGCTATTTTATCCAGGTTTCTAATGGATATCTTAGGTAGAAAAAATCGGAGGGCGATGCAAATAAGTTGGAGGTATCGTGAAGATGAGGCTTCCCAATGGAGTGTAGCAGAATTTGGATAGCCTCCATCTACCTGTTGGCAAATCCTGT
>JASFJP010000620.1:0-3145 GCA_050121225.1 Desulfobacterales bacterium | reverse complement strand
TCAATCTGAAATTTGGAGGGACAGAAAAATTGTTTGATGTGTTGACGATGAACGAAATTTTAGGGGCTTGTAAACGGGGTTAAATTAGATGAAACTTTGCTAAAGAAGAACATGAGATATCATGACCGAGAACCAAATATCACTCCTACGGGCAAAATCAGCTAAAGAAAAGTTACCCTGAACGTTGAACACTGAACCTCTGAACCCTCATTTTACACTTCTGAGACTAACCCTTTCGGCCGTCGACCCGTCTTTTTGGCTACAATCTGCAAAATACCCAACATAAAGAGCACAATTACAATAATACAGGTACACATGGCATTGGCACTTGCGGTCCAACCATCATTGTCCAACATGATGATTTCGATGGCAGCTAGATGAACCGTGGCGGAGACCAGAAAAATTACGGCACTGATGGTGGTCATGGAACGCATAAAAAAGTAAACAAAATTTTGAAAGAACGCGACTCTTGAAAGCGGAAAAATAATTCTAAAAAACGTCCGCAGAGTATCTCCGCCTAAACTAATGGACGCCTCCTCAATGGATGGATCGATATTTCTCAAATTGGAAATACTGGATAATATCCCCAAAGTAAAGTTGCAGATGACGATATTGATGACAATTATCCATGGGGTTCCGTAGAAAAAATAGTACGGTTTGTTGAACGCTAGAATATAGCCCAGCCCCATTACTAAGCCGGGAATAGCAGCCGGCATTACCGACAAAAGGTATATCGTTTGTTTAAAGAAAGGCTTGCGTGTTTCCATGATATAGCCGGCCACCAGAGTAATGAATGCTCCGGCAATACCCACGATTAAAGAAACCCATACACTGGTCCAAATGGCAGAGTATCCTCCGATGGACGGGAAATTATAGTGCTCAAATGTCAGTGACCAGTCATAAGGCCAAATTTTAACAAAAGAGCCGATGATCACGGTGGCAAATACCAGAAAGATTGCGAACGTTACCAGGCTGCAATAGATTGTGTAAGAAATCTTTTTCAATGGTCGGGAGGGGGGAATGACTGGTCGGGCAGCTCCACTGATCATGGAGAACGTCTTACGGGAAATATAATAATTTAGCATAAACGCCATAATCGAAGGCACGAGCAGGATAATGCTAATAGTGGCACCCAGATCAAAACGATACAGATTAGTTACCTGGGCGTAAATCTCGGTGGCCAGCACATTGTAATCCGCACCGATGACAACGGGATTGCCAAAGTCCGTAATGGTCAGATTGAAGGTTAACGCAGCTGCGCTGAAAATTCCGTATTTAGCCGACGGAACCGTTATGCGGGTAAAGACCTTAAACGGCGTTGCGCCCAAACTCTCCGCTGCCTCATCCAGGCGGATATCCACTGCCGAAAGCGTCGTGTATAAAATGACAAAGGCATGCGGCAAGCAATACAGTACTTCGGAGACAATAATTCCGGTTGCCCCATAAATGCTCCAGTCGGTTTTTAAAAGATGGGCCGTAATCAGGCCATTTCTGCCGAACAAGTAAATCAATGCCAGGGCTTGAACAATGGAAGGGGCCACCAGCGGCATCATGATGACATTCCGGAAAAAGGTCTTTCCGGTAATCGTTGTTCGAGTCATGGCATAGGCATAAAAGAATATAATGATCGTAACGATAATCGTAGTGGCGAACGATACATACAGACTATGCCAGAGTGCGTTTAAGGTGTATGAGGTTGTGAAATATTTTTGAAAATTAGCAAGCGTAAAATTGGCCAAGCCGAACTGACCGTCTTTGAAAAAGCTCAACTTAAGAATTGCAGAGATGGGGAAAAGCATAAAAAAGCATAGAATCAGTCCGATAAAAATGGTGACAGTGGGAACAATAAATTTATCAATTTCCATCCGGGTGGCGGAAACTTGGTACGGGGCTGTTATGGTATCGATTTGTGGCGACGTATTCATATTTTAAATAAGTTTTTTAAATAGTTCCGAATACACATAGAAAGCATCCGGCGGGAAATAGAGCTTAAATTTATCCTTTCTTTTTAAATTAGTTTTTTCAAACTCTTTTTCCGAAATGTCCACAAACATTTCTTCTTCCTCAAGAATAAACGTAATTCTGACAATTGCACCGAGAAAATTGATCACCTCCGCCTCAACTTCAACAACATTGGAAGGCAAATAGTGTTCAGCGGTTTGGGTTTGATCTACCAATTCAATATTTTCGGGTCGAATCGCAAGATAAACCGTTTTGCTGTCAGTTTCACCCAGTTTAGAAACCACCATTTCTAGTTGGCCGAATTTAACTTTCCCGTTCTTTTTTTCTCCAGTGATAAAGTTTGAGGTTCCGACAAATTCCGCGATAAAACTTGTTTTGGGTTCTTTATAAATTTCCCAGGGCGTGCCTATTTGCCGAATTTCACCATCTCGCATGATGACAACCCGATCCGAAAGTGCCAGCGCTTCCTCCTGGTCATGGGTTACATAGATCATCGTGACGCCCAGTTCTTCCTGTAACTTTTTGATAACGGTGCGAAGGCGCACCCGGATCTTGGCATCCAGCGCACTCAACGGCTCATCCAACAGTAGTACCCTCGGCTTGATAGCAATCGCCCGCCCCAGGGCCACCCTTTGCTGCTGGCCGCCGCTAAGCTGTGAAGGATAATGGCGCTCCCATTCAGATAGGCCCACCAGTTGGAGGATTTCGCTGACGCGATCATCGATCAGCTTCGGCGGCATTTTACGCATTTTTAAACCGAAAGCAATATTCTGGTGGACCGTCATATTGGGAAACAAGGCGTAAGACTGAAAAACAATTCCGAAATCCCTTTTTTGCGGAATAACATCATTGATCACTTTTCCATCATAAATTACGTCTCCGGTTGACTGCTGCTCAAATCCGGTAATGATCCTCAAAAGGGTAGTTTTGCCACATCCGCTCGGGCCTAAAAAGCATATAAATTCACCGGGATTTATAACAAGGTCGACATCTTTGACGGCAACCAGCGAACCAAAATGTTTGCTTATGTTATCTAAAACAAGCTGTTTGGAAGTGGTTTCCATGAAAGCAATCCTTTCAAAAGACCCAAATACTAAAATGGATACGTCTGTGGATGAATTGATAACTGTTTCAGATGCATAGACAGCCAACTTAGAAAATGCAACCTTTTTTAGCTCAATAT
>JASFJP010000619.1:0-3147 GCA_050121225.1 Desulfobacterales bacterium | reverse complement strand
TCACCTTCTATATTCAGTTTTCCAGTAACTTTTACCGTTATGGAAGGTCCACTCCGAGTAAACGGAAAATGCAAGCCGGCTGACGTGCAAGCTTTGGTTTTGATTTTCAGGTTTTTGATAGATACTCCTTGAGATCTTCAAAGTCATTTTCTATGGTCAAAACCGATTCCAAATAAACAATTTTTTTTCCATCTAATCGTTCTTTGATCTTGCCTTCTACCCTGACTTTGGTCCGAATTAGGCCTACCAACTCCTTTATTCGTTTGTTTTTTGCAACGATATAAATTTCCTCCCGATCAGTATAAACAGATACCCCGATTACGTTCCCGTTCTCATCCCATTGATTTGGAAGAATTATCCCTGTGATGGCATTTTGTGGGGCAGGTCTTCTTTTTTCATTTGGCTGAACGTTCATCTATTCATACCATCGTGACCGAACGATAAAAAGCGGACGATCTACGCGGTTTAAAATACCCGCGGCAACGCTGCCGTAAAAAATCCTGGTAATCCCCCCAAATCCATGACTCGTCATCGCGATGAGGTCGACATTTTCAGTGTGTGCGATCTCAATTATCTTTTCTACAACCGGTCCATGTGCAACCAGCGTTTTACAGGTAATACCTTTATTCTGGAGCTTGGATGCAACTCTATCAAGGTAAGACTCGCTTTCCTTCAATTTTGCTTTGAAAGCTTTCTCACTGATACTAATATATGTCTCTCCAATACCATCGGCGTATGTGGGTTCGATAACCATGATAAGGACAACCGTTGACTGGAAGCGGCTCGCCAGCTCTCGCACATGGGGACGTATCATTTCCGCTCTTTTTGATCCGTCTAACGGGACCAGGATTTTCTCATACATGGATAAACTCCTTTTTTGCTGTCTTCTGATCAGCGTTGATCAGCGCACCAAAACTCTAAATAAAGATGCTCACAAATTCTGGAATGTAGTGTTTCAAATCAAAGTTTTAATAAATGCACCGACCAACGTTAACAGGATCGTGGTGATGAAAAGAATAACTGTTGACCAGATCGTTCCAATTCCCTGTAGCAAAAAGATAATAGCAAAGCATGTGCCAAATTGAGGCCGATCCGGAGGTAAATTTTCTTATGCAGGTGAATTCAAATAGGCGGGCCGCAAATTTCGGATAAATATCAAAGAGTTTGCAAATTAGGCGAAATTGTTTTTTCTATGACACGATTACTTTTTTTGCGGGTTGTTGATGCTGGCTCAGATAGGAGCTGATAAATATTTTTAAATCAGATAATTTAGTTCTGCTTTTTTATTTCAATCAGAACTGGGAGTTCTATTTCAACTCAATTTCGTAATACAGGTTGTCTTTGGATTCCGCTTTTGCCAGCACCTCTTTGATCAGACTGTCTTCTTCGGCCTGGGCGTAGCCGGCGCTAATCCGAACGCATAAATCAGCATCCTTTTTCCCGGGGATCAGATCCTCAACCTTGAGCTCCCGGGCCAGTCGGGTAGCAAACGTCCGGGCATCGTCGATGTCTGCATTGTGCAGTACGACGAGGATTCTGTCTAGGCTGTAGCGGGAGCTGGAATCTGCAATATCGAGACGTTGCTTTATCTGAGCGGCAAAGTTTTTGAGTATGGTTTGACCCGCAACATGCCCTACTTTCTCGTTGATTACCGCAAGGTTTTCAACCGTGAACATAACCACGGAAAAGACAATCCGGTGGCGCTGAAGGTGTACCAATTTTTCCTGGACCTTTTTTTCAGCCTGAACCGGGGTGGCCATGCCCGTCAGGGCATCACGTGGTCGTTCCAAACCCTGTATGAACTGTTGAACCGTCGGGTCGGGAAAGTGCAGGATTTCCTCGGGGGTGCCTTCGAACCGGATTCTGCCTTCATCCAGCATGGCGATTCGATTGGAAAAATAAAAAATGTCCGGAATTTGATGACTGATCATCACCGCCGTAAAGCCGAAATTTTTCTGAAAGTCGACGATCATGCTGTAGACTGCGTTTGTGCGGATGGGGTCAAGTCCTGTGGTCGGCTCATCCAGAAGTACCACCTCCGGGTCCGTCACAAGGGCTCTTGCCAGAGCAACCCGCCGTTTCATGCCTCCCGAAATCTGACTCGGGTATTTGTCTTGGAATTCTTGCAGTTCAAACAGTTGCAGCTTGTCCTGCACCCGCTTTCTCATGTCGGCTTTCGGCAGAGATGTTCCCTGTTGAAGCGGAAAGGCGATGTTATCACCGACGGTCATGAAATCAAATAGGGCAGCATCCTGAAACACATAGCTGAATTTTTCCCACAGCCTGTTTGTCTCGGACCTTTTCATCTTTGACAGCGGTCGTCCGTTAAAGAAGATCTCTCCTGCATCTGGAAGCATAAGGCCGATCATGTGCTTGAGCAGCACGCTCTTTCCCTCACCACTTTTGCCTATAATTGCAGTAACTTCCCCCTGGAAGACACTCAGCTCAACCCCCCGAAGCACCTCGAGGGTGTCGAATCTTTTACTGACATTTTCAAACTGGATCAGTGGCGGTTTCATGCCCTGCCTTTATTTTCATCGGCATGGATTGCCGCAATTGATTTCAGCTGAAAAATTTTATCCAGATACCTTATACGTATCATTTATACAGATTTTTCTAGTATTTTCACGGTGGTCAACCATGTATAGAATGGTGGCTTTTTCCATGATTTTCTGCTTGAGTGCTTCGAGCTTTTTGCGTTCGAGTCCGTACATGCGAATATATAGCTTAAGGGAGCCTGAGGGGGCATCATCGTAAGATGTCAAGGCACTCATCATGCGCCCGCCGTTCTCACGGATAAGGTCCGTTATCTCTTTGATGGCTCCACGACGATCCGTTAAAAGCAAAGCAAACTGAACCCCCTTTTTCCCAACTCCGGTAAGGGGAACAAGGACTTTGAATAGATCCCCTTTGGTTATTATTCCGGCGACGCTGCCCTGGGTATCAACCACCGGAACACTGGAAATATTATGCTTCAGTAAAATTTCGGCGGTCTCTCCAACCGTGTAATCCCAAGGCACGGTCACCGGATCGCGGGTCATAATATGTTTAACTTTAAGAGTGTCGGATGGAATCAAATGTCTTATGTCCCAACCGGTTATAATTCCCAATGGATTTCCTTTTTCCATTACCGGCAAATGACTTATA
>JASFJP010000618.1:0-3157 GCA_050121225.1 Desulfobacterales bacterium | reverse complement strand
ATCGGAGTTTTATCAATACTGACAAAATCAGAGTCCACTTCTGGGATCAAATGGTTTTGATCGGGTTTGGTCTTGCCTTATTTTATTCTATCTTTGATTCCATTCTTTACATTTTTTTGTCATATGATGTTGATTTTTTCCAAAGGTTGTTTGGACCGGATATCAGTGAGATCTGGAGCCGTGTGACTATCCTGTGTCTTTTCATCATCTTTGGCTCCCATGCCCAGTTTGCCATTAACCAGCGCAAAATAGCCGAAGAAGCGTTACGGGCAAGCGAGGAAAAGTATAGGACAATTATAGAAACAACGCCCGACGGGTATTATGAGGTTGACTTAGCAGGCACTTTTACCTTTTTGAATGATGCCATGTGCAATATTTTTGGTTATTCCCGCCAGGAGATGAGCGGTATGAACACCCGGACATATTTGGATAAGGCTGATTCCGAAAACCTGGACAAATCATTTAGCAGAGTGCTTGAGACCGGTGAGCCCGTGACATCATTGAGTTGGACATTGGTCGGCCATGATGGATCCGACCGATTCGTTGAATCTTCGGTATCATTGATCAAAGATACAAAAGGCCAACCCATAGGATTCAGCGGATTCGTGCGGGACGTGACCGAACGCCGCAGGGCTGAGGCCTTGTATCGGGAAAAGCTTTCAGCAGAGGCAGCCAACCGCACAAAAAGCGAATTTTTGGCCAGTATGAGCCACGAAATTCGGACGCCATTAAACTCCATTATTGGTCTTGTGGACCTAACGCTCCAATCTGGTTTGCGTCCTGATCAACGGGAAGATCTCGACGTGGTCAAATCCTCCGCATATTCCCTTCTCTCTATTATTAATAACATTTTGGATTTTTCTAAAATAGAGGCCGGGAAACTTGATTTTGAAGAAGCGCCTTTTAGTTTTAAAAATACTATCGATGATTCCCTGCGGATTATGGCAATGAAAGCACACGTAAAGGGTATCGAGCTGGCTTATCGAATTGCACCGAAAGTTCCGGATCGTCTCTTGGGTGACCCGACGCGTCTGCGCCAGGTGCTACTCAATCTGGTCGACAATGCCATTAAGTTTACCGACAAAGGTGAGGTTATCGTCTATGTTGCATCGAAAAAACCATCGGATCTTGACGTCATTCTGCATATTTCCGTGGTTGACACAGGTATTGGAATTTCCAAAGAAAAACAGCGCAGAATATTTACGGCCTATGATCAAGGCGATACATCCATCTCGCGGCGTTTCGGTGGAACCGGTCTTGGATTGGCTGTCTCCGCCCAATTGGTGAATCTGATGGGTGGCTCAATAAATGTGAAAAGCCGGCCGGGTGAAGGCAGCCGATTTCGTTTTACCGCCCGTTTCAAACGACAACTCGGTGAAGCGCTGCCGGATGCTGCCGCAGCTCAGACGGATCTTTCAGATGTGAACGTGATGGTGGTCGATGATAATGCAAGCCATCGCAAAATATTGAAAGAACTGTTAAAGGAGTGGCAAATGAGGCCGCTACTGGTCTCGGATGCTGCAGCGGCGCAAAACATGTTAACGCAGGCCGTATCTGATGGGGATCCAATCAAACTGATGTTGATTGATTCGGATATGCCTGATAGCGATGGATTTACCCTGGCGGATTGGAAAATGCGGCAGGAAATGACCGAAACCAAGGTGATCATGATGCTTACCTTCCCGCATTTGAAACGAAAGGAAGAGCTCAAAGGTCTCGGCATCACTGCCGGCGTCGTAAAACCGGTCGGACCCGCCGAGCTTTACCGGGCAATTTTGAATGCCCTCGAAATTGAAAAGCTGCCGACCAAAGCCGCCGACAATGCGCCGGAGTATGCCAGTCGAATTCCAAGCCATTCTCTGAAGCTTCTGGTAGCCGAAGATACACCCTTTAATCAGAAGTTCATTATGCGACTGCTCGAGCGCTGGAAACACCAAGCTACTTTGGTCGAAAATGGCCGTCAGGTATTGGATACCCTGCAAAATGAAACTTTTGATCTGATTCTTATGGATGTTCAAATGCCGGAAATGGACGGCCTGGAGGCAACCAAAGTGGTCCGTGAGCACGAGTTGACGACCGGCGCGCATATTCCCATTATTGCGATGACGGCCCACGCCGTCAAGGGAGACCGTGAGCGCTGCCTTGAAGCCGGCATGGATGAGTATATCTCCAAACCGATTGATTCAGATAAGCTTTTCGACATTATTGAAACGATATTTCAGGGGCGCGATACACAGGTTATACCGAATGCTTCAGAAGAGAAATCGATTGATTTTGATGGTTTTGATAAGGAATTATTGTTGAAAGCCTTTGATCACGACTGGGATTTCCTAAAGGAAGTGGTGGATGTATTTTATAGTGACTACCCCCGAATGTTGAATGATCTTCAACAAGCCTATAAAGACCGGGATGCCTCTACGCTGATGCGCACCGCGCACAGTTTGAAGGGTATGCTGCGAAATTTTCAAGCCGATGCGGGAGCTGAAGTCGCTTATGAAATCGAAAAAAATGGCAAGCGGGAAGAATTCAAAGGGGTCGGAAAAAACATCGAAACCCTCGCCGGGCATCTTGCCGGTGTGGAAGACGAATTGCGGAAGTTGATCGCGGAACAGTCTTAATAAACTGTCGGGACACGGATTAAAAGAATAATGCATTTGAAAAAGGATTTAATAATAAAATCTGTGTTCATCTGTGACAATCTGTGTCCTAAAAATATAGAATGGGACACGGATGCACACGGATTCGCACAGATAAATAAGAGGTTTTATTGATGTAGCAGAGAAAATGCTAAACTTATAATAATCCGTGTAGATCTGAGCAAATCTGTGTCCTAATATATTTATGGAGCTAAACAATGGCTAAAAAAATATTAGTGGTGGATGATGATCGCGTTATTCTAAAATTCGTCAACAATTTACTGCAACGCGAAGGCCATGAAGTCAAAACCGCCGAGGACGGATTTGCGGCTCTAAATCTGCTGACCGCATTCACTCCGGACATCATGTTTTTTGACCTGATCATGCCCAAAATTGACGGGGACAAGCTGATAAAAATCGTCCGCAACATGCCGCACTTGCAGCATTGTTATCTGGTCATCGTCTCCGCCGCGGTGGCTGAGATCGATTTCAATTTCGAAGATACCGGTGCCGATTCGTAT
>JASFJP010000617.1:0-3162 GCA_050121225.1 Desulfobacterales bacterium | reverse complement strand
CGGTTCACCCTTAAGTATGGATAGTTTTTCACCCGGAAAACACCGGGATCAATGACCCCAGCCTCCTCGGTGCGCTTATCCAGTGATGCAAAGAAATCCGCACAACTGCCGAGCGAACCGGTTTCACCAATGCGGTCCGATCGGGTAGGCAACGGTAGCATTGCACAGCCGGCCAATACAAAAACCAATAAAAAGAAGATGAAAATGGCTTGGGGGATGGAACACCGGGATCCGTCCATATTCTAACCCTTAGAATTTAATTTCCAAATACAGATAACACAATAATCGCTACTTAGCCAGCCTCCGCAGTTGTTGTTCATATACGTAGAAACCACTGAAGATAACCAAAAGAAAAAACCATTTTAATAATTTTTACTTGAAAAATTTGTTTATTTATGATTTTCTGCGCCCTTTTTATAAACTTTTTAACAAGTACGGACCAGAATTATTATGATTGTTTCAACTCATGATGGACGGTTTCATGCCGATGAGATATTTGCTCTCGCTGCATTGAAGCTGCTATTCCCTAATCTCGAAATAGTTCGCAGCAGAGATGAAGACGTCTATAAAAAGGCCGACGTAATTGTGGATGTGGGGCATGTTTATGATCCTGACAATCTTATCTTCGATCATCATCAAAGGAGTTTCTCAAAAAAAAGAAAGACAGGGATTCCTTATGCGTCTTTCGGACTCGTATGGAAACACTACGGTGAATTATTGTGTGGATCCTCTGAAACATCTGACTATATCGATACTGTAATCGTTCAAGCAATTGATGCCGATGATAATGGAATTGATATTTATGAAACCAAAGTTGATGGGTTAGGTTTCCATACACTATCGGACATCATTGAGTCTTTTGTACCCAGATATGTCGATGACAGTGAAAAGGTTCAAAAAGGTTTTAATCGTGCATTAAGTTTTGCCGTTTCTTACATGGAAAGACAGATTAAATTGGCAAAAGAATTATTTGAAGTTGCATTGCCAAACATTCGCCAAGCCATAAATGCTGCTGAAGATCCTCGCATATTGATTTTTAAGAAGTTTGATAAAACGTGGTTGCATTTTATATCCCGCGAGTCTAAAGACGCCCTATTTGCCATATTCCCCACCCATAGAAAGACGTGGGCGGTCAGAAGTATTCCAATTAAAAGACAAAAGTTTGAATATTGTAAGTTATTGCCAAAAGAATGGGGAGGAAGACAGCAGGAATTTGCCCGAATATCCGATGTTCATGACGCCCTATATTGCCACAAGGGGTGTTTTCTCGCCGAGGCCAAAAGTCTTGATGGAGCGCAAAAACTTGCTGCTTTTGCTCTGGAAGAATGATTGCGGCAGATATTGCGCGATGGCCCGAAGACAACCCCGGAATCTTTCGGGATTCACTTTTTTTAAATTCCTAACTCAATTACTATAATCTTACGGTTTAAAGATGGGTTGTCGTTTTTCTTTAAATGCGAGCATGCCTTCGCGTGCCTCTTCTGTCCCCCAAAAAAAGGTTAACATTTCCACACCCACCTCTGCAGAGGAAGACAATGTGTCGTAGTAAATATTGTGCATCTTTTTAGCCAACGCAATTGCTGTCGGGCTTTTTTCAATAATTTCCTGCGCCCAGTTTTCTGCCTCTTTTTCGAGCTCTTCTTGTGGCACGACTTTGTTTATCCAGCCCATTGCCGCTGCCTCTTTGGCTGGATAGAGTTTGCACAGGTACAATATCTCACGGGAGCGTTTTTCTCCGACAAGTAGAGGAAGATTCTGGGGGACGCCGAAAGCCGGCATGGAACCAACACGGGGCCCGGCCTGCCCGAACTTGGCATTTTCTGAAGCAATCGTAAGGTCACAGGCAATATTCAGTTCATTTCCACCGCCAACGCAAGCCCCTTGGATTGCGGCAATGATGGGTTTGGAAATACTTCTAACGGTATCGATCATGGCCTTGAAATTCACCAAATAATTACGACGGCCAGCAGCACTTCCCTGTGTGAGTTGCAATAGCTCATCCAAATCTCCGCCGGCGCACCAGGCTTTCCCGGCACCTTTCAGAATGATTACCCGAAGCTGAGAATCGAGCTCTGCTTTTTTTAACGCTGAAATCAGCTCCATAACCAGTTGCAGATTCAAAGCATTGAATTTCTCTGGTCGGTTAAGCGTCATGTAGCATATTCCTTCTTTTGTTTCATAGAGTACCGTTGATCCCATAATTATCTCCTTTCAAATTATCGATAAATCTGTTTGTTTTAGCCATAAACACCGTCAGCGGTTTTATATTTTCGGAAACATAGAGTTTTGTCACCCTTATGTCAAACAGGTGTTGCTTTCTTTGGACTTTAGATATCATGAAGGCAACCAGGCTGCCGGGAATTAACCTTTCCAAATTCTTGGTATACATCGTAGTCGCCATCCTTTTTTTCAGCAAGAGTTCCTAAATTTAGCTTAACCCGTGGCCTTTTTTCTGAGTTCCACGCCATTGAGCACCTCGAAATTTAAATCGTCGTCGGCTTTTAGGTCACATACGGTCGTACAACCGACGATTTTATCGAACTTATAGGGCGGCAGACCGTCCCCAGGGGATTTGATCGCAATGTCCTCCGGTTTAACGGCGTGGCCTGCGGGCAAGTCATGTGCAGAAACCAGATGCAATTGGTCAAAGGCCGCCGGATAACCTGCGGTACATTGTATTATCTTGGATCGCTTTCCCATCAATGATAAGTTTTCGCATGGTTTTTCCTCCCATTAGGAATCAAAGGGAAATCGAAGGCTTTCTGTCGCGTTTACTAATATCGCTGCCTTTTAATGGTTGTTGATTTCGCGTTAAAGCTGATTTTTCAGTGGAACTGTAAAAGAGAACGTGCTTCCCTTACTAATCCCGTCACTTTCAGCCCAAATCCTACCGCCATTAAGTTCAACCAAATTTTTGGTCAACGATAACCCTAATCCGGTACCCTGAAACCTTCGACTTGCTGAATGTTCAACCTGCTCAAACGATTTGAAAATACGCCCTATGTCTTCTGATTTAATCCCTAACCCGGTGTCGCTCACACTGATCTTAATAGCAGAGCCTGTCTCATTACCATCAATGGGGTTGCCCTTATCATCATCATCGCACTTCGAGGCTGTAATCGAAACCTGCCCCGAATTCGGAGTAAACTTGACCGCATTGGA
>JASFJP010000616.1:0-3165 GCA_050121225.1 Desulfobacterales bacterium | reverse complement strand
AGAGATTAAGAAAGTAATTGTCGTAAAGGATAAGCTCGTTAACATCGTTGTTTAAATTGGATTTTAGGAGAGGCAAATGCTCAGGGGACAGAACATCGTTCATATTCTTTTAATTCCGTTATTCTTATTCGGATGTGGTTATCGATTTGCCGGCTCCGGTGCATATCCTGAAGGTGTGGAAACCATCTTTGTAGAAGTTATGGAAAATCGTACGTCTAAAACCGGGGTGGAGAGAATTGTTACGAATCAACTTATTTTTGAATTTACAAGGCAACGCGAAGGGAGTCTTTCTAGCACACCGGAAACCGCGGACGCAGTTTTAAAAGGTGTTATTGTAAACATTAGAACCCAAACGATCTCAAGGGTTGGTCAAGAGGTCGCCAATGAGCGCGAAGCTGTCATGACGCTCGACATGAAGCTTGTCAAGAAGGGCGGTGAAGTTGTTTGGGCGGTCAAGGGGCTTACAGACCGGGAAGCTTACGATGTATCCGGGGGCAGCAAAATTGAAACGGATCAAAATGAAGCCTTGGCGATTGCAAGGATGTCTGAACGGCTATCGGAGAGAGTGTTTAGTCGATTAACCGATGATTTTTAAACCCGCTGTCTTCCAAAAATAGAATGGGTTACAGGATTTGTGGTCCGATGCTTTTCCTGCAACCCATTTCTGTATGCGCCTGTCGAGTTAAGCATTCACTGAATTAACTAATTTGGTGAGGCGCGAAACTTTTCTGGCAGCAGTTTTTTTGTGAATAACACCTTTTTTGGCAGCGTTATCTATGGTTGATTTGGCGGCGTTGAGCGTCTTCTTCGCATCTTCGACGGATGCGTCATTCACCGCAAGCCGCACATCCTTGGTAACGTTTTTGATTCTAGTTTTCGTTGCTTTATTGCGCAAACGTTTCGTTTCGTTCTGGCAGGCACGTTTCAACGCGGATTTGTGGTTTGCCAACGTTAATACTCCTTTCCTGAAATATTTTAAATTTTCATAACTATTATATTACAATACACCTGTCAAGGAAATATTCCTTTTACACTATCTTTGTATTTAACTGATTTAGGATTGAGCCCTATAGCGTATGTCCGAGAATTATCGAGTATTAAAAGCTGCCGGAGTTGTTGGATCGGCAACGCTGTTGAGCCGCATTTTGGGGTTTATTCGCGATGCGGTGATCGCGTGGTACTTCGGGGCCGGATTCAGCTCAGACGCGTTTATTGCGGCATTTCGAATACCCAATCTTTTACGCCGACTCTTTGCTGAGGGATCCTTTAGCTCTGCTTTCATTCCTGTCTTTTCGGAATATCTTGTTAAGCAAGGTAAAACAGACGCTTTTAAATTGGCTCGATCGGCTTTGAGGTTTTTATCTGCCTTTTTGGTCATTGCTGCCCTCATTGGCGTCTTACTAGCACCGTGGATTGTACGCATTATCGCGCCCGGTTTTGGCGAGAGTAAACTCGCCCTGACCGTCACCCTGACCCGTATCATGTTTCCTTATATATTCTTTATTGGCCTCGTCGCGCTGTGTATGGGGATTCTGAATGTGATGGGTCATTTTGCAGCGCCGGCCCTTGCTCCGGTGTTCTTAAACATTTCCATAATTGGATCGATATTTGTTATATCTCCCAAAATGGCAACACCGGTCATTGGACTTGCCCTGGGGGTATTGATCGGGGGCGTGCTTCAACTTTTGGTTCAAATTCCGTTTCTGCTGCGAATGGGTTTTCGCTTCTGGGAGAAAACAAAACTTTTTCATCCGGGATTGAAGCGAGTGGGAGTATTACTTCCACCCATCATATTGGGTGGGGCTGTCTACCAAATTAATATTCTATTGGGTACTCTGCTGGGATCACTGCTGTCCGAAGGGAGCGTCACCTATCTGTATTTTGCCGATCGACTGGTTCAATTCCCTCTCGGTATTTTTGCCTTCGCTGCGGCTACTGCCGTTCTTCCGAGTCTTTCACGTCAGGCGGCGGCCAACGATATGAATGGGCTCAGAGAGACCTTTAGCCAAGCAATTAAATTGGTATTTTTTATCACTATTCCAGCCATGCTGGGGCTCATCATTCTAAGGGAACCGATTGTGGCCTTGTTATTTCAGCGGGGTGAATTCGATGCTACGGCAACTCGCTTGACTGCCCAGGGCCTTCTGTATTATTGTATAGGTCTATGGGCATTCTCGGCTGTTAGAATTGTTACAGCCACATTTTTTGCTTTGCAGGACACGCGAACTCCTGTGAAAACAGCTGCCGTGTCGATTTTTGCTAATGTCCTGTTGGGAATCATTTTGATGAAACCGTTAGATCACGGCGGCCTGGCGTTGGCGACGTCACTGGCTTCGATTTTAAATCTTGGCCTTCTTGTTCGCGCGTTGAGGATGAATTTGGGTTCTCTGGGGTGGCGAAGTATTGCTCATTCTATTTGCAAAACATCCATATGTTCGGTAATAATGGCTATAGGAGTCTGGTGTGCGGCGCTTTTTATCGTTCCAACTGACAACCGGACGCTTTTGAACCTTTTTTGGGGTGTCGGTGGATGTATTGTTGCTGGTCTTTGCATTTACGGTGTATCTTCTTTCTTTATAAAGAGTCCAGAGCTGGATAGCGTTATGGCTGCAGTCAAAAAAGGCATTCGCAAAAAATGACCAAAAAACAACGTATCCTTCTATCTGTTGCTGTTATTTTACTTCTGTCGCTGCTGTTTTTTACCGTTACCAGTGAACATGGATTTATTGATTTACAGATCTTAACCAAAGAACAGAATAGATTGAACGACGAAAACAAACGGATTTCCTTGGAAAATCGTTCGATTGGCGTCGAAATTGACCGATTAAAGCATGATCCTGAGTATATTGAAAACATCGCCAGGCAGGAACTTGGTATGATCGGTGAAAATGAAGTGATCCTAAAGCCCCGAAAATCGATGGATCGCAGAGTAAAACAGGTCGAATGAACACATGTGGCAGAGGTCGATACTTCCCACCCATCGCCCATCAATGGACGTCTGCCCGAGGTGAGCGCATGAGTCAAGAAATAGAAGTATATACAGAGACGATGGCTCATGTGTATGCCTCCCAGGGCCACTGGGAAAAAGCTGCTAAAGTCTATCGTTACTTGCTTGAGAGGGAACCGGATCGCGACGACCTTGCCGACGCCCTTACTGAAGCTGAA
>JASFJP010000615.1:0-3166 GCA_050121225.1 Desulfobacterales bacterium | reverse complement strand
ACATCTAACAATACTGGTAATATCATTCAATATCAATAGTTTTTGAAAATTGAAAAATCGCCCATCTTATGAATTTTTGCACACGCCAGTTTTAATATTCCGGTTGCTCGCAAATATTCCGTCCTTGCTGAAATTATTGACATTTTCACATAGGCCTACATATTTTGTATCCATTTTTTTTGCACATCATGTCGAAGCGTCCAACGCGGCTGCGGGGGACAGGGGATTGAAAATCCTCCGGTCTTCAACAGATTTAGTCACGATATCAGCAGATTAAAATGATACCCATTACATATTGTGCCCACTTTTTGGGCTTTTTAAAACAAAAAAAGCACTCACGAAAATCTCGTAAGTGCTTGAATAATTGGTACGCCCGGCAGGATTCGAACCTGCGGCCTACGGATTCGAAGACCAGGATTCTGAAAATTGAAATATGTTGTAAATACAACCAATTGATTCTATTCAGCTTTTTCGACCAACTTTTGGTTTCGTTTGAAACTGTTTGGAAATATTTGACCTTGACGGGCACAATTTGGGCACAGTCAAACCCAGGCAAAAAAGGGGCCTAAAATAATTTTCTTTCTTTTTTTTACGATTTGCATGAAATCATAGCTCTCCTCATGTTCCCGTTCTTCTCTTCCGCACTCATGATTTGCCTTTAACCTAAATTGAGAGTTTCAAATTTTGAAAGAGGAATTTTTGAACATTTTCCTGATATCCTTATTATCATCAATAAACTTCCAGCGGCCCAAAATGTTGTGAAAAAATAGTTATTGACACAACAGTCTTAGAATTGCTATTGGGGAATCTCTATTAGTTACAAACCCTATAAGGAGGTGCTCATGGCATACGTCAGACAGCGGGGGAATCAAATTGCCATCGTCCACGGCGAACGTGATCCGGAGGAAGGCAAAGTCCAGCAACGGATTCTTTTCACGATTTATTCGAAAGCAGAGGCTTTAAAAATCATCGGAAGAAAGGATAAAGCCAACGCTCGTTACTTTCAGGATCTTCTTACACATGAATATCCGGGCATTCGGTTCGACTGGAATAAAATAAATAATACAATTGAGGCGAACCTAAACATTCTGCCCGATCTATATAATTACAAGGCAGAGAGGCTCCAAGCCCGCTTTCGTGATGATTTGTGCGCGTTTACCCGGCAGCTGATACTGACCGATCCACAGGAACTCTTTTCGGCAGCTCAGCTAATTCGGGAAAATCAGCATGAACTCGAATATCTTTCCGAATTGATTCAGTGGCGATTAGATATGCGCCGCCAGGAACAAAATGAATGGAATACAGACAACCAATTTTATTGGCGCAATTTGCTTCAGGGAAACAAAGTTCCACCGGAGGCCGAAGAGTACGCCGCCGATTACTATCACCGGGGGGAATACGATCGGGCTCAGGCTGTTTTTAAACTACTGATCGAATGTTTCAAGGATTATGCCGAGGGGTATAATTATCTTGGATTGATTGCGTTGGCACAAGCCAAGCTGGATGAGGCCATTATTTATTTCGACCGAACCATGGTGCTGGGCCGAAAGCTGTTCCCGCCGAAAATGGCCCGCAAGCACTATTGGACGGACTTATCTACGAGACCCTACATGCGCGGTATGAGAAACATGATCCTGGCTCTGATTCGGGTCAAACGCTATGACGAGGCTCTTTCCTTTTGTGATCGTCTGGAGAAAGAATGCGCTGACGAGATTACCGCGACCTCGTATCGGGCTGATATTTACCTGAACCTTAATTTGTGGCAATCAGCTGCGGATGCCGCAATTTCTGGCCATAAACTTTTCCCCTCCGAATCCCTGATTGCAGCCTTCGCCTGTTTAGAGTTAAGCCGATATGAGGATACCCTAACACATTTCCTGTACGGCACGTTGAATTATCCCAGAACAAGCCGTATACTGAATGGACAACAAATGCCCAAACCGAAATCAAATGAAGAGATTCGCGATCACAACACGGGCGTCAACCTTAGCCGTACTCTGTACGATTTTAAAAATAAGCAACGCCGCAAGTCAAAAAAGTTTTTCCAGACATTGCTGAAGCAACCCAGAATAATTTCCTTAATTCAGGAATCCGAGGATCTTGCGGATCAATGGCAGGCGAAAAATCCCACCCCTAAAAGAAGCGTTTTTAAGCGTTTGCAGTACATTCGCTCATTCGAATTCGCGCAACAGGAGGCTGAGAAACTCAGCGAGGGAATCGGTGAACTTATTCACTGATAAAGATAAAAGGAATTTGTAGCTGAAAGTTACCAGCAGGCTAAGCAATTATGTAACGATTCACGGGTTTTACTGACCAGATCGATGTTCTTTCACAGCTGAACTTCAACGATAGTTTTGGAATAGGGATGTGAGCTGTGAGATAATATAGATAAAATTGAGCAGGTAGATTCCGGACTGTTAGATTACTGTCACGATGAATCGAGTAGTGAAGGGGCAGGTTGATCATGGAAATAAGCTTTGACCGACTCCAGTATGAAATTGAAAGCTGATCGACCTTGCAGAGAGCAAGTCGCTATAACGGTCCATAAACGTTCATTGCTTTGTCTGCCCTTTACACTGCGGGTGCCCTGCGTTACATGACGATCTATCACCACAAACCGTATAGCTTGTTCTGCCACATTGTTGGTAGGATCTATGCCCGGTGTTGTGATAAATTCAAAGTAGGCTTTTCCATTAAGACGAAAACGATTCGCCATGTTTTGGGCTTCCCTTTTTTCTTCTTTTCCCTTTTTGTTCACTTTGCTTGGAACATCGTTTAAGGCTGCCGTGATGATTTGCTGTTTGGCATGCTCAAGTGCAGTCGTAAAGGTCTGTGGTGTCATGCTGTCACGGTCATGAATAACTTTAAACATGTTCTTGACTTCATCAAGGAGTTTTTGACCATAGGCCTTTGTTTCTGCGTCGGTCAAGGTAGTTAAAAATCGGATATCACGAATCAAATGGGCAATACAAAACTGTATTGAGACGTTGAAATCCTTCATGAACTTGCGATATGCAGAAAAATAATCACAACCCAGCACTCCATTAAACTCTTTGCCCAGGACATCAATCAAAACCTTTGAGCCACGGGATTTGTCAATTTTAAATAGCACATACAGTTCAGCCTTGAAAACCCATGTCCAAAATTTATCTCCGTTTTCCTTGTG
>JASFJP010000614.1:0-3174 GCA_050121225.1 Desulfobacterales bacterium | reverse complement strand
TGTCTTATCATGTTTGGAGAAAGCCTTTTCAAACCTGAGCTTGTATGGTGGTGAAGTATTTGTTAAAGGGCTGAAATTGGCATCGCAGCGTCTATCCCGTGCGGAATTGGTGCAGATGGATGCGAGACGTATTCCCTATGAAGATGAATTTGAAGTGATGAGCGCGTTTGATGTTCTGGAACATATTGAAGAGGATGAGGTGGTACTCAAACAAATGTATCGGGCGGTCCGGCAAGGCGGTGGTATCATTTTGACAGTGCCGCAACATCCCTTTCTTTGGAGCCAAACAGATGACTACGCCCATCATGTCCGCCGCTACACGGCCGGGGAATTGAAGACCAAGGTAGAAAATGCCGGATTCGAGGTAGAGAAGATGACTTCGTTCGTATCCTTATTACTGCCCATGCTGATCATATCACGTTTGCGTAAACGACAATCTGATTCAGGTTCCGATCAAATGCCGGAGCTGAACGTTAATAAGCGATTAAATGTCTTGCTGGAAAAGTTTCTTGATATTGAACGATGGATGATTCGTTTGGGGCTCACTTTCCCAATCGGCGGATCCTTATTGCTCGTTGCCCGCAAGCCTGTGCATTGAATTGCGAGAAGGTTTTCACCGGTTATGCCTACGCCATTAGATTTCCCGAGAGTATTTAATGCTTTTACAAGAATCGTCAGTGGTGATGTGTCAGCTGTTTTTGTGAATAGGTATATTCGTCCAGAAGAGGGTCACAAAATCCTTGATATCGGCTGCGGGCCGGCTGACCTCCTATCTCATTTGCCTAAGGTGGAGTATGTGGGTCTGGATATAAATTCAGCATACATCAAATATGCACGCAAACGATTCGGAAATAAAGGTCGCTTTTTAGCTCAAAGAGTCTCGCAAGGGGCCATCAATGCTATAGCACCGTCCGGCTTTGATACGGTTCTGGCCAAGGGAGTTCTGCATCATTTAAATGATGATGAGGCAATCCAACTCTTTGAGCTCGCGCATTCCGTGCTCAAACCCACTGGACGACTCATTACATTTGACGGGTGTTATGTGAAGGGGCAGTCCTGGCTCACACGCTTAATATTGTCCAAGGATCGTGGCAAATATGTAAGGACCAAAGCGGCGTACCTCGATTTGGCATCAACATTATTTAAGCATATCCACGTCAGTATTCATAACGATCTTATCCGAATCCCATACACCCACATCATTATGGAATGCATCGCATGAAAATACAATTTAACCGACCTCATCTGACAGGAAAGGAATTGGAGTATATCCGTGAAGCGCATGCTTGTTTGCATCTATCGGGAGACGGGCAGTTCACAAAAAAATGCCAAGCATGGCTTGAAAAACGCATCGGCTGCCGCAAAGCATTACTTGCGCATTCATGTACCGGGGCACTGGAGATGGCAGCAATCCTGGCAGCTGTAAAGCCGGGCGACGAAGTCATTATGCCATCTTACACATTTGTTTCGACAGCAAATGCATTTGTATTGCGGGGTGGTGTCCCGGTGTTTGTGGACATACGATCGGATACGCTCAATCTGGATGAATCCAGGATAGAACCCGCCATAACAGACAAAACCAAAGCGATTGTGCCGGTGCACTATGCCAGCGTTGCTTGTGAGCCAATGACAATTATGGATATTGCGAAAAGGTACAATTTGTTGGTGATTGAAGATGCCGCCCAGGCGATTATGGCCAGGTTCAAGGGGCGTCCTCTGGGAGGCTTCGGACATTTGGCTTGCCTTAGCTTTCATGAGACCAAAAACCTGATTAGCGGCGAAGGGGGAGCGTTGCTGATCAATGATCCACGCTATATCGAGCAAGCCGAAGTAATACGGGAAAAGGGTACGAACCGTAGTAAATTTTTCCGAGGTGAAGTCGACAAATATAGCTGGATTGAAATTGGATCGTCGTATTTACCGAGTGACATCAATGCTGCATTTTTATGGGCGCAAATGGAAAAGGCGGATAAAATTCACCGTCAACGGATAAGGTTGTGGAACTGGTATCACAAGGCATTTGCTGATTTGGAGAACCAGGGCACGGTGCGTCGACCGATAATACCAATCGACTGTGAGCATAACGCCCACATGTATTACTTGCTTCTACCGGATCTACCAATGCGAAATCTACTGCTTGAGAGGTTAAAACGTTCAGGCATCCATGCCGTCTTCCATTATGTACCGCTTCATTCGTCGCCGGCCGGCATAAAATACGGGAAAACACATGGTAGTTTAACGAATACCGTCGCTGTCAGCGAGCGCTTGGTACGTTTGCCGCTGTGGATGGACATGACGGAGGATGATCTAGCGCAAGTTGCCAGGTCCGTATACCAAGCTCTCAGTTGAACCACGCTAGATTATCTTAAATTCAACCCTAAAGGGGCTGTTACCCAACTCCCATCTATCTGCCATAACGCTATTTTTTTTCATCAGAGCATTGCCCAGCATGCTGAGCTTCGCCAGAAGGAGGGCATTTTTTTACAGACGAATTACCAGGTTATTTCTTATTGGGCTTCAAATTGGCACCCAAAACGATAAACTCGATTTTCTTTTTCTCAGAAACCATGCGAAACGCGGCCCAACGATCACGATCCATTCCCATCAGTCCGCATCCATACTTTGTTCAGTTTGAATTCCAACCGTCCCACATAAGGAATACGACCACAGATCTGGACTGGAATTCGTGAAACAGGGTCTAGAAAAAATTCTATTTCTCCCTTAAGCCCCAAAAACGAAAATGTTTCGGCCGTTTCATTTTCTGCGACCAAAGGGCGTGACCTCATGGAAATTTTGAAGGTTTTGAACTTGCCTTCTTTGTTAATGACTTTATTTAGCGCAAATACCTCCTTATAACTCATCTTTAGTCGTTGTAAACCACGCTCACGCACTTGCAAATTATGCAACTGTTTTTTATTAAAAACACATAGATTGAGTATTTCACCCTCTCCAAAAAGACCGGCTGAAGAAATAACATAAAGCAGTGTCGATGGTTCCATTACCTGCAAGCAACCATGGCCCGTCAAATCATACGGATAAAAGGATTCTCTGGTATCAGTCCATTGAGCCAAGTCTTGAAGGGTTTCATCTGGATCATTTGGCCGTTTGCGCAATCGATAAACGCCGCTCTGGGTAAAACGATATGTTTTTTGCCAATATTCTTTCCCCTTAAGC
>JASFJP010000613.1:0-3184 GCA_050121225.1 Desulfobacterales bacterium | reverse complement strand
GTTATACAAGATATTGGGTTTGTGTACTCTGACACCAACTCTAGGGTAACTCCAAAAAACTTGAATTATCAGAGACTATAAAAATTTAAGATATCATATTTCCCAGTATGCAGGCAGCTGATCACGTTAACTGCTATTTAAGAAAGGTTTATAAATCTTTAAAATCCTGAGATAGCCATTTTATATATAATATTTTTAGTAAGCTGTGCTAATCAAGTAATCCAAACTTTTGGTTAGCCTAAAAATCGCTACCGGCGAAGTATTAAATTCGATGACGGGTCATTCACAGCGTAGGTAGAACACCGACGATTTGAAGGTTGTTATAAAAAAGCTTGATCTGCAAGAATCCGTTACAAAAATTTTTATTTCCAAAAGGGCAAACAATATTAATTAAAATCAGAAAAAAAATGAACCGGCCCCGGATTGATTCGTCCCGGGACCGGTTGATCGTGAACTCAAACTACGGAAGAAAAGGGGGGCAGATATCTTTATCTATGAACGCTAAGCTGTTTCGGTTACCGTTTTTGGTGCTTTTCTGACCTTCTGTTCCCAATCCTCGATTTGGGTCCCCTCTTCTACCTCTTCCCAGCCGGTAATCATGGCGCGAGTGTGGACAAATATCGTGTGGCCGGTGGTAATCATGTAAAGGTGAACGATCAGGAAAGAAAGAATGGCGAAGGCCCCCGCCATGTGAATGAAAGCAATAACCGGCAGGGACAGCCATCCCAATCCCCATGCCTGCCAGGAGTTGTAGCCCCAATACAAGAAACCGCTGGCCATCTGAATTGGCAGCAACAGCGCCGCCAGTGACAAGTATACCAGCCGCTGGACAGGATTGTGCTTGGCCTCCCGGCGTTTAGGTACTGGGTGAGATTCACCGCGGAATATACCGTAGCTGTAATATCGCACGACAGCAAGCATTTTCCGAGTGGTGGGGATGTACTGCTTGTATTCGCCCGTGGTAAACAACCAGAAGACAAAAAAGGCAAACAGGATTAACCAGGACAGTCCGACAAAATTGTGAGTGTCTACGGCTGTTCGAAAACCCAACAGGTTGATAGTGCCGTGCCCTTCAAATCCGGTAACCAGCAAAATTAGGATAATCACAGTCTGCAGCCAGTGCCAGAAGCGCTCGTAGCGCGAGTATAAATATATGTTAACCATTTTTGAGTCTTTCATGGTTTAACTCTCCTTTCTATTTTTAGAGGCAAATATGCGACCCAGGCCGTGCAGGGCGACACCTCCCAGCGATCCAATCACCACAATCCAGCCAAAGAAGTCCAGCCACTTGAAGCGGTCGCGACGGGGCATGTACAGACTGCTCAAATTAGCCAGTCGTCCATCGGTTCGTGTGTGGCATTCGGTGCAGGCAACAACGTTATCCTTTGGGGCAACCATGTGGGTGATTGGAAAAATGTATTCGGTCTCAACGAAGTCAAATTCACCGGAATACTTGAGCCCTGAATATTCCATGCCGTATGCGATGGCTTTGTTCCAATCGTACCCTTTCCAATAAGCGTCCTTGTCGTCTTTGCCCTTGGGAAAAAGATGCGGAATGACGAGGTTTTTGTTGACCTTATCGTAGGGTTGATTCGCGCGGTGGACCTTAAAAGGGAATATGCGCGAGTTGGGGTCGTTTCTGTTGCCCACGGGCCGATTGATTCGAACCGGTTTGCTTGGATCAATGGTATCGTTGACGGTCAAATGCTCGATGGAGCCGTTGAACCAGTAAAATTCAGGCACTACATTTTTATCCCAGGCAAAATTGCCTTTCTTTGTATCGTAGATCGGCTTTCCGAATTCGCCTTTTTCGGCATAGGGTTTGCCATTTTTCTTTTTTCCGGCTGTTGACCAATCCCAGAACATTTTAGTCGGATTGACTCTTGCAAACTCTGGAATATGGCAACTCTGACAGGCCACTTTGTCAGTGTGATCGTTGGCCTTTGCATCTTGCTTGTGGGGGGTACTACTGTGGCAGGACTCACAGGTAATTTTTGAAGCCAGATCGTCTTCTATCAGGCTCTTGCGATGCTCGGAGGCCGGTGTGGTGTAAACGCGACCGGCAATGTTGTGCAGGTTGGTGGAATGGCAGCGAATACAATCAAAATTTTGACCATTTTCTCCCATGTGAACATCGAGCGTTTTGTTGGGCTTCGTCAAGGATGAGTCTAAGTCTCCGTGCTTGACGCCATCACCACCACCGCCGAAAAAGTGGCAGGTCCCGCAATTTTTTCGAGTGGGCCGCCCTACGCTCTGTGCGACTTTGTTCCATTCAGGTGGATGATAGGTCTTTTTGTTACCTTTGAAGACCATCGTCTTGGGGGCGGGGTTACCGGCACCTGCCGGAAATTTTTTGTAGGTCCCTGTCTGTTCGTGACAAACGAGGCAATCGACATTTGCCTGGTTTGCGAAATCAAAATTATTATCCTTCCAACCATAGCCGGCATGACATGATGTGCAACGAGCCTCGTTGCTTTTCACATTCACTCAGAAGTTGTTGATCGACAGCCCGCCCTTACCGAGTTTTTTGCTCTCTTCAGTTGCGGGGTCAAGCCAAGTCCAATGGATCGTCTTGTGAAACTGGGAAGCTGCCTCCGAATGGCAGGATAAACAGGCTTGAGTGACCTCCGACCCGGATTGAAACTCCTGCTGCAAGGCCTTGTGTTTGGTGTGGTCAGCAGTAATCCACAGTTTCTTGGTTTTGGTGGCTTGCTGTGCCATCTTGCGGCCGGGTGCAAGCTCCTGATCGTCCGTCTGGGCTGCGAGCAGTTCAAACGGGCTAACGAAAAGCATGCCCAGGGCCAGAAAGAAAACGATGATGCCTTCTAATTTTAATTTTCCCATGATTTTCCTCCGATTTATAAAACTTATACACGAGGACTGAATTGTTTTTCAAGAGCTTAATTTCAGCAAAAACCATACCATCGTCTTATTTTTAAGTCAACGAGCACTCGTGAATGCTATAATGCTTGGCGCCAAACTCATAAATCGGGTTTATATACCAAAAAAAGGTCAAGCTTCGTAACGCATTGAAAGTTAACCGAATTACAACAGTCAGGTATTTTTTACAAAATCTCCTAATCCTCTGTTTTAATGATGCTAATTATCGGTAGCCTTTTTTTGGTATATAGTTCCGAATTTAATTCAAATTCATTGTATTATCCATTGATTACTTTATACATTC
>JASFJP010000612.1:0-3188 GCA_050121225.1 Desulfobacterales bacterium | reverse complement strand
TCTGGGAATTGCCGAATACCACGGGCCACGTGCTCAGATGATGCGCTGCATAGACTACCCCACAATGATTAAAGACGGGTCTGGATGGGGTGCCATGGCGGGTACTAGTGCAGCCTATTTGGCTCAATCAAATTTTACCGGCGCTCCGGCCGTTACCGTCGAGTCAGAAAATGTAAACAAAATATGGAATGATTTGGGGCAACGATGGCAAATTAATAGGCAGTATTTTAAACCTCATGCGACATGCCGATGGGCGCAGCCCGCGATTGAAGCAGCCCTGGCGTTACAGAAAAAGTATAATATACTCCCTGAGCAGATAAAACAAATCAGGATATTCACATTCCACGAGGCTGTCAGACTTAGCACCCGGCGTCCGCAAACCACCGAGGCAGCTCAGTACAGTTTGCCTTTTCCCCTTTCTGCGGCATTAGTGCATGGCCGATTAGGTCCCGGAGAGCTCCATGGCTCGGCGCTTTCAGACAAAAACGTTTTGCGGATTTCCGATTGTGTAAAATTGATCGAGGATGATCGTTTTAATGCTAATTTTCCGGCCAGAAGATTAGCGCAAGTCAAAATTGAGACCTATCAAGGTCAGATTTACGCCTCTGATGACGTAGAGACAACATGGGACGCCAAAACGCCACCAACGAACAGCGAGCTCAAGCAGAAATTTCGTTGGTTGGTTAAAGAACAAATTCCAGCAGGCAGGTCCCAAAAATTGGAAGAACTTATTTGGAACTGTGCGGATCTTAAGGATTCGATCGATTTGTTGACTCTGTTGACAAAACCAATTGCCCGATAAGCAGAGGTATGTCAGGAATTGTCTATGGTGTGCCGAGTTTTTCCCGATCGACACGCAGGACGCTGACCGAGAACGATTTTGAGAATGAATTAATTGCGGGCACCTGAGAAAAGCAGCGTCCTAAACTACCGGAATCGTCTCTCCTCTTCTGGGCACAACTGCTGAATACCCCTGATTCCTTAATTCATTGGCAAACGATTCACTTTGCTCTTCTTCTCCATGCACGAGCGCAATTTTCTTAATTTGCAAATTGGAATCCTTGAGAAAGCGCAATAGCTCGTTTTTGTCCGCATGGGCACTAAAACCTCCCAGGTTGATGACGTGGGCTTTTAGCGGATATTCTTTATTAAAAAATTTCAACACCGGCGCTTGTCCTTCCCGACCGGACTGTGCATAGGCTTTCCCCTCTTCGAGTATTCTACGCCCCAGCGTATTTTTAGCCATGAAGCCCACGATCAGAATGGTATTTTTAGAATTGTGGATTTTAAAGCGCAAGTGATGGAGAATCCGCCCGGCTTCACACATGCCTGATGACGCCACAACGATGTGCGGCTTGATTTCTCGGTTTAGCTTCATGGATTCTTCCACCGATCTGACAAAATGGATTTGATCGAACATGAACGGATTTTTGCCCTGCTCAAGGAAAGCCTCATGAGTCTCTTGATCATACATTTCCGGATGTTCGCCGAATACTCGTGTTAACCGGGTAGCCAATGGGCTATCGACGTATACCGGCATGCGAGGTACATCATCTTCATGATACAGTTCGTGCAGAACATATAACAATTCCTGGGTGCGACCGTAGGCAAAGCAAGGAATGACAACAGATCCCCCTCGATTATACGTATCGATGAGCACTTGCTTCAGGTGCGGCTTCAAATCTTTAACCGGATCATGTACCCGATTTCCATAGGTGCTTTCCATAATCAATAAATCGAGTTTGCGATCGGCGTTGTCGAATTCCAGAGTCGGATCGTTTACGATCGGTTTGTCAAAGCGGCCGAGATCGCCGCTGTAGCCAATCGTATAAGTGCGGCCGTTCTCAGCAGCTCGAATAATGGTAATTGCAGAACCAAGAATGTGACCGGCGTCGTAGAAGGTGCAGCTCATATCCTTTCCTATCGTGACGGGGTGCTTGTATGGATACCCGTCAAAAAGGGAGAGCGCCTCCTCGGCATCTTCATTTGTATAAAGCGGCTCAATTTTTTCAAGACTATAAGTTGTGATAATCTCGTTTATTGCCTCCACATCCAATTTATGGCGATCTTTCTTCAGTTTTTTTCGAATTTCATCTATTTTGTTGTTTTTCTTCTTTTTTCGAGAATTCATTTTCAGAAGAGCGGTGCGGACCGATTTATAATTCAAATACTCGGCGTCGGATTCTTGGATGTGAGCCGAATCCGGTAATAAAAATTCGCAGACAGAATAGGTCGCCCGAGTGCAAATGATTCTTCCGCTAAAATTCTGCTTGGTAAGAAATGGAATGCGCCCGGAATGATCTATATGGGCATGGGAAAGAATGACATTCGTCAAGATTCCAGGATCAAAAGACAAAACATGATTTTTTTCATTTGCTTCTTTGCGGCGGCCCTGAAACATGCCGCAGTCCAGCAAAATACTGTCATGTTTAGTGGTCAGCAGATGCATTGAGCCAGTGACTTCCCGTGCGGCACCGTAAGAGGTTAGATTCATGCGCTTGACCTCCTTTTTTTGCTTATTGGGTTTATTCCAAAGTTTGGATTATACTTTTATACTTACCTTTTTTAGGGTTAACTTTTGAATAACTGCTAACATAGGTACAATTTCCGCGAACGGCAACGTCTTTCTATTCAGGTTGCATCAAAAAGCTGGTTTGTGATATCGGTGTATCGGAACAGAATGCCGCAGATATTCGCTGACATGGGGAATAATATGGGGTATTTTGGCGTTGTAAACCCCAAAATGTAAACTATCTGCGCAATTCGTGGTCATCCGCGTTCGCATTACTTGAAGATAAAATGGATAAAACCGCAACTCCGCTGGGTCGGGGTTTTTTTGTGAGTTTAGGCCTAGAGCGTGATTAAAGCTAAAAAAAACATACTATTGGCAGCTATCAGCGGCATACTGCTGACTGCATCTTTTCCCAAAATTGGGATTGACTTCATGGCGTGGTTTGCCCTCGTTCCTCTTTTCTGGGCCATCAGGGAATTTTCTCCAAAATCTAGTTTTCGTATGGGTTTGATCACCGGTCTGATTCATTTTCTATCGCTGCTGTATTGGGTTGTACCCGTCATGCTTACGTATGGATTTTTGCCTTTATATCTGAGTATATCCATCCTGTTTCTTTTTTCGGCAGTTCTGGCACTGTTTATAGCACTGTTTGCTGCAGTTATAGCGGGTACTGGAA
>JASFJP010000611.1:0-3189 GCA_050121225.1 Desulfobacterales bacterium | reverse complement strand
AATGGCACTTAACACAAAAGCTTTACATATATTGATTAAAATTTTTTTGCGGGTAGTGGTCGCGGGATTGCTTCTGCCGGCAAATATGGGTTTTGCAATGGATCACATCGTCATTGGCAAGGCCTACAATCTAAAGGGGGAACTGGAATACATTGAGCATCATACTGTGCGATACAAAAACGATCAGATTGTGGGAATCACAACTATTTTTCTGGATGCTGAATTCAAAAAAATTGGCGACCTAATTTCTGATTTTTCTAAAGGCTCGCAGTATGGTAGTTATAAGCTCACCGACATCCGCCAGCAGTACAGTGATGGTGCCAGGGTCGAAACGGATCGGATTACCCTGTTTCACCGCAAAAATCCAAAGGCCGCTCTAAAAACAAAGACCTTACCTCTGGATTCCAGGCAGATCGTCGGGCAGGGATTCAACCAATTCATTGTCGCCAATGTGGATGCGTTAATCCGGGGGGAAGAATTACGGATGAAACTGGTGTTGCCCTCAAAACTAGATCAATATGACGTTTGCATTCGCAAAACCAAAACTGAAGGTAACATATTGCACATTCGGGTTGAGATGGAAAATTGGTTTCTAAAGCTTTTTGCTCCACACCTGGACGCCGAATACGACTTGAGATTAAAAAGACTGCTGCGCTACGACGGTATATCTATGATCGCGGACAGTAAGGGGAAAAACGCTCAGGTATCGATATCCTATGAATATGAGCCGGACAAAACGTTGCTGGCTAAATTACCGAAGTTTTAGGGGTGTCGGCGAGAAAACATGGCCCACACGGTAACTTTAGAGATTTATTGCATTTCGTCTTGGGCATTTGAATTTTCGTCCTGACTGCTTGAATCCTGAACCAACTCGTCGTCCTCCGCTGTATCTGTTTCGTCACTATCTTCGTCAGCGTCCTCCAACTCAAATGTTTTTTCTGAGAGTGATTGGGGTGAGTTAACTAACTCCAATTGGAATTTCTTAATTAGCGATGATCGAGATTGCTTGGAATATGATTCCCTCTCGCCAGGGTTTGCCTTGCCATATACGAGAATATTCACAATTTTCTCTGATTCATAGATAATAACGTGGTTCAGGCCCGCAAGGATACGATTCAATCCTTTATTGAGGGGCATGCTTTGAATCGAGGCGTTAACCGAATAATCCTTCCATTGACGACTCACATTGAACGTATAGCCTGTATCCTGGCTAATGATATCTAACACCTCGCCGAGAGGCTGGTCTTGAATCTCTATGGAAATGTTTGGTTCTTCTGTGAGTTCCTGCCCTCTCACCTGATTGATAAAGTTTCCTTCGGCGGTAAGAAAGAGTAACATCATCATAATAATTAAATAGTGGCGATACCGATTAAGATCCCCATGTTGCTTTAAATCGAGACGCGTTTTCATAGCGGTCCACCAGTTTTTCTTCTAGGTTGAAGATCCCATTGACAAGACCATATATATGATCAAACATATTACCTCATTTATACTTCAAAAGTAAATATTAAATTTATTGCCCGACAAAACTTCCAGTTAACAGACATTCTCTCCATTTGATTTTTATGTTACATCAACAGATATTCGTGGATATTCAATATAGTGAGCCGTTTCATCAGCTACTTTTCGACCAAATTCTTTCTCTACAATAGATAAGGACATATCGATTCCGGCAGCTACACCAGCGGAGGTTACGATACCGTCATCAACTACCCTCGCTTGGCGCTCAACAATTATGGAGCCATCCAGTTCTTGAAGAATATCCAGTGCACCCCAATGCGTAGTTGCTCTTCTGTTTCGCAACAACCCAGCTTTCGCCAAAAGCAGTGCACCTGTACACACTGATGTAATCCGTTGTGCCTCTTGATTTACAGTATTTATCCAATCCAATATAGAATTATTCTCAAGAAGAGGACGAGTGCCCAGGCCTCCTGGAACAACCAAAAAATCGATTTTTGGAGAAGAGGCGAAATTAAAACTAGGAATTACTAGCAGCCCGCCTGTCGCGATAACGGTTTCAGATGTTCCAGCCACTGTAAAAACATTGAAAGGGGCACTTTCTTCAGATCGTCGTGATACAGCGCCTGGCGTTAAACGCGTACGTGAAAAAACCTCAAATGGTCCTGCGAAATCCAAAACTTCAACATTCTCAAAAATGAGTATCCCTACATTCAATTTTTTCAAAACCCGTTCCTCCTCTATATACTATTTCGTTGGCTTCTAACGGGAAGTTAAGTTGCGGGCAGGTAGAACTATGGTGATAAAGGCAGGAATATTAAAAAATTTGAGAGATTGATATGCGAAAAAGTCGCCTGTCCCTGCCCGTCAATCTTGAACGTTTTGTTCGGCAAATCGTTCCCTCGATTCTCTGACCGCCGCGAGAATGTCTTTTGTAGTTGCTTTGGTTTGAATTCCTGGAACATCAAATGGTGATCTTCTGCTTTTCCGTAAAATTATTGAAAAAGTTTCGCCACCTCTCCTTTTGATAACAACCTCTTCATTTCTTGCTTTGTTAAGAACTTCAGAAAGACGCTGTCTCGCTTCTGAATATGTATACACCTTCATGATTTTTTACTCCAAAATTGAAATCCCCATCTCCCGTGCCACTCTTTGCATTCCGAAATCAAGTGTAAGTAGCGGGCTTCGGAGGTTTTCAGCGCATTCTAAGAAATACGCATCATATGCGTATAAGTTAAATTTAATAGCGATGCTTAACGCCGATTTTATGTCAGTATGCCTCAAATCTACAGGTATCTGTTGAACAATATCCCATGCTGAGGTGACTTCTTCTTTTTTTAAAGTATTTTTTTTCATCATTGCCGTTAACGCATTACCAATTTCAAATGGTAGAACGTCGGGTGCAATTAAATCATGGCCCTCAGTAAGTGCAATGATTTTGCGTTTTTCGGGTTCATTTAAGGCGACGGCTATAAATGTATTTGTGTCAGCAATAATTTTCATAAGTACAATTGTACGTATCACGATCTAATTTGTCAAGCAAATGATTCGCAAAAGCCGAACCAGTGATTATACAGTTTTTTTCTTGGCTGTTACCAATCAAGAGACACAATTATTGCGAATTTATCCGATTTGCTATATGTAAGTATTTCCAGCTTTGATTTTAACCAGGCTTTTTTTCATAACAAAATTGTCTATAACAACTCGGGTATCCGCGTACGCTCAGTTAAA
>JASFJP010000610.1:0-3193 GCA_050121225.1 Desulfobacterales bacterium | reverse complement strand
AACTAAGTAAGCCATAGGCTCGTGAATACTACCCAATCCCATAAACCCTTCATCATCCCCGTATTCCTCCCCCACGCCGGCTGTCCCCACCAATGTGTATTTTGCAACCAGTCCTCAATCACGGGGGTCCAGCGAAAAATCCCTTCCCCTGATGCATTGCGACAAATTATTCAAACCAACTTAACCTATAACCGTAAGAAACGAAATGCCGTACAGATTGCATTTTTTGGTGGTAACTTTTTAGGTGTCAACCCAGCGGACATCAAATTGCTGCTGACGGAATCGGCAACTTTTGTGGACCAAGGACTCGTGGGCGGCATTCGCTTTTCAACCCGCCCGGATACCTTAGATAAACGTCGCCTTGATATGATTCGAAATTTCCCAGTTGCAACTGTGGAACTTGGGGCTCAATCCATGAATGATTATGTACTGCGCTTATCCCGGCGAGGCCATACGGCTGCGGACACCGTTAAGGCGGTAACTCTCCTGAAACAGAGAGACTATGAAATCGGATTGCAAATCATGGTTGGGCTACCCGGCGACGATCAAGACCGGGTCATGGCAACCGGTCGTCGGATCGCCGCGCTGAATCCCGATTTTGTGCGGATATATCCCACGGTGGTGCTTGATGGCAGCCTTCTGGCCAGTTGGTATCAGAATGGAACCTATAAACCGCTTTCCCTCGATGACGCCGTAAACCAAGTTAAAACCCTTTATCTGTTTTTTAAAAAGAAAAATATTCGGGTTATCCGGATGGGACTACAAACATCGGGGGATCTTGAGCAAGGAACGGCTGTAATTGCGGGTCCTTATCATCCTGCCTTCGGTCATTTAGTATACTCTGCGGTTTTTTTAGATAAGGTGTTGGAAGCAATTGAATCAGCAAAACTTTTTACAGATTCAATTTCAATAGGCATCAATCCAAACAATATCTCTAAGTTACGAGGTATACAAAATCGGAACATCAAAATTTTGAAAGAAAAATTTGGCTTTAAATCCATTGAAGTAAGAGCAGATTATTCTCTAAAGGAAGATCAGCTAAACGTTAGCAGCCATCTCTGAGTTTGCCGTACGAAAAATTAAACGTGGTTATCCTAAAAGCTCAAGTAAGTGTCGTCGGCTTTGTAGATAACCAAAAAATTAAATATATTGCATTTATCAGTATAGCAGCTTTTATTATATTTCTCTGTTGCTCGATTCGGCATTAGAAATTTTATATTTATTATATAAGATGCGAACAATACCATCGGCCAGGCCGACTTGAGGAACGTAGATTTTATGGATACTGGCCCATTTCATAACCTTAAGATAGATATCCAATGCCGGAATGATAACGTCGGCTCGATCCGGCCGCAAAGCTAATTCCCTGATGCGTTGCTCAACCGTAAAATGCTTTAAAAACCGGCGTACTTTCATCATCTTGTTCTCCGAAAGCGGTTTACCATTTTTACAGTTTGCCAGACGAAATACCTTATTAATATTGCCACCGCTTCCAATCGCCGCCATGGAAGTGAAAGGGGCACAATGCTTTTTCAGCCACTGTCTCATCTTTTTCCAATAAGCCTTTGATACCAGGCCCTCCAGCAATCGTATGGTCCCGATGTTAAACGACCCAGATGTAATGATTCGGCCCTGTGAAAACAGGGAAATATCTGTGCTACCACCGCCGATGTCCACGTACAGGTAAGCATCGTTTCCACCGAACATATCTGCACTTTTGTTCTCAAAAATAAACTGCGCCTCTCTTTTGCCGTCAATAATATCAACCTTTATGTCAGCTTCTTCGAGAATTCGTTTGCATATCTCCGGGCCGTTTTCCGCCTCACGCATAGCCGATGTAGCACAGGCCATAAAATCCAGCGGCTGAAAGGCTTCGATCAGGTGTTTAAACCCGATCATGGTCCTTACAAGTTGTGAGACCTTGCCATTTGAAATACATTTTTGAGTAAAGGCATCATCTCCCAGGCGAATGGGCATTCGGACAAGAGACATTTTTCTAAAAGTCGGTGAATACGCTTCTTCGAATACACCCGACAATAACAGTCTGACGGCATTTGAGCCGATATCAATAGCGGCAAATCTTAATTGTGAATCCATGAATAAAGTTAGCTCTCAAATCAAATGGTTAAGGCTTAGATAGACGGTCGGCCCGATCGCGACGCATTAATTTTGAGGCAACTAAAACCGCCCATCACAACGCAATTATAAGTTTACAATAGAGATATTGTGAAACAGGTTTCCGGGAAAGTCAAATGATGCAGGGCTTTCTTTTTTGAACAAAAGTTTGGCTGCATTTTTACAAATTTCTAGTTATGTGTCTGAAGGCATAAACGGGTGTACTAAAAATCGATTAAAAATTAATAGGTTATAAGCTATCCTCTCAATATTTAAGGTTGACACAAACACCGGCAGTGATCTATAACCAAGTATATTTTTCGGGAAATAATTTATTTCGCATCCGGTTACGATCCTTACCTCGATCCAAAATAGGTATTTTCCGCTAGGACAGCTCATAAATTTCGCGTTCTTTTCACTTCAATATTTCCCGTCGGGTTCGTTCATAAAGCACGCGTCTCATCAGGTGCGCTGAGTAAAGGACTCAGACGACTGATGGATCATGAGCCGAAAACACCGAAACTATACGGGGGAACCATGGAAACCGGCCTTTCTGCCAAAAAAAATGCCGGAATAGAAAAAGCAAAAATATCCAAAGCAAAACCAAAAAAAATAGATATTGAATCGCCCGATACGCTCATTAACCGTGAGTTGAGTTGGCTCAGTTTTGCACGTCGTGTGCTCGCGCTCGCAGAGGATCCTGACATACCCTTGCTTGAACGTGTCAAGTTCGCCGGCATCATGGGCATGCTGTATGATGAGTTTGCTATGAAACGTATGGGTGGACTTAAGCGCAAAATTGAAAAAAGAAAAAAGAAAAAGAAAAAGAAACTATCCCCCGATGGACTCACGGCGGAGGAGGAACTGCAAGCCTGTCGCAAAGAATTGCACAAACAGGTCCAGCTTGTTTCCCGGCTGTTGCAAGATGAGCTTCGCCCTGCTTTAGCAGCAGCTGGAATCCCTATTCAAGAATACACGCAGTTGAACGATCAACAGCAAGCACAGATGCAACGCTATTTCCTTGAATCGGTGGAACCTATTCTGACACCGCTTGCCGTGGATGCTTCCCATCCATTTC
>JASFJP010000609.1:0-3199 GCA_050121225.1 Desulfobacterales bacterium | reverse complement strand
GAGAAGCTCAACTCATACTTGAATAGACAATTAGAGCAGCGCTTTAAGGTAGAAAGCAAACTTGATATCGAATTCGAAAAATTATAATTAGTGTTCGAATGGATATTCTGAACTAATTGAAATTGTTGGTGAAAATCGCATAAAAGTAAAACGAAGATTTTTCAGTTTAATGCATTTTTTACTTGCATTAATATCTCGTTAACGGTAGTTATCTAATTGAATTAACGTTAAATACCGATTTTCTACACCGATAGTAGAAAAGCAAAAACGAGTCCAACCTGAAAAATCTTCGTGGAGATAATCTATGCGAAAAGTCATCGATTTGCAAATGGAATTTTGGAAAAAAGATATCGCTAACATTGAATTTGATCTCCAGTCTCGAGATGAAATTCCAAAGCTGCTGATGGGGCTGCAGTACATTTATCGCACTTCTACCATACGCGAGAAGGTTTTCGAAATTTTAAAACAGATAGTACCCAAAAAAAGCCACGAAACCGGTAGACCCGGCATGGATTTGTGGAAGATTCTTGTTTTGGGAACTTTGCGTTTAAACTGCAACTGGGACTTTGATAAAGTTTTAGAGATGGCAAACAACCACAGCACATTACGTCAGATGCTCGGCCACAGTGAGACTGATTTTAAGAGTCAATATGCATTGCAGACCATAAGAGATAATCTTGCCTTGCTGACGCCTGCGATACTCGATGAGATTAATCAGGTTGTTGTCAAAGCCGGGCATAGCATTATTTCTCCCAACATTGATCCCGAATTAAGGGGTAGCTGTGATTCGTTTGTCGTTGAAACCGATGTGCACTATCCAACCGACACCAATCTGCTTTTTGACGCCATACGCAAAATGATCAGCCTGATAGCAATCATTTGTTCAGAGTTGGGCATTACGGCCTGGCGGCAAAGTCATCATAACATAATAACAGTGAAACATTTGTTGCGTGAGATTCAAAAACTGAGACGTTCCACCTCAAAGGATGAAGCCAAAAAACAAGAACGAGATCAACTGATAGTAGACAAGCATCAAAATTATATCGACGTATGTCAGGGTTTTGTATTACGGGTCAAAGAAACGATTCGTATTTTGCGTGAGCTTGGCCTATTGTCGATGGGTCAGGAATTAAGATTGACCACTATTGAAGAATATATTCGCCATGCCGAGCGACAAATCGATCAGATCCGTAGAAGAGTCGTATTGGATGAGAAGATACCGCACGAAGAGAAAGTTTTTTCAATTTTCCAACCACATACTGAGTGGATCAGCAAGGGCAAAGCCGGTGTACCGCAAGAGCTAGGCTTAGCGGTGTGCGTGCATAAAGATCAGTTCGGATTCATTCTCCATCACCTAGTCATGCAGCAACAGACCGATGATAAAGTGGCTGTTGTGATGGTTCAAGAGACCAAGGACAGATACGAAAATCTTGTCGGTAGCAGTTTTGATAGGGGTTTTTATAGCCCTGAGAATAAAAGTCGGCTATCCAAAATATTAGATTATGTTGTTCTGCCGAAAAAAGGACGATTATCTGCCAAAGACAGAGAATTAGAGTATTCGGAAGAATTTGTTGAAACCAGGCGCAAGCACTCAGCAGTTGAATCTTCAATTAATGCTTTAGAGAATCACGGATTAGACCGTTGCTTGGATCATGGTATAGATGGATTTGAACGTTATGTCGCCTTATCAGTGCTAGCGCGCAATATACAAATATTGGGCCACATGCTTCAGCAAAAAGAGTTAAAGAAACAAAAGCGACGCAAAGCAGCATAAGAGATAACATGTTCATTAAAGAAAGTACTTATCTGAGTCAAGAAGAAGTACTTAAAGGAGAGGTAGGTCTAATTTTAGAGGAAAAGCTACCCAAAATTGATTTGCTATTGCCTGCCATCACTTTGAACGGTAGTAATTTAATGAGTGAGCATCAGCGGCCTGGCTGACTGCCAAAACAGCGACTTTTCGTTCAGGCACTAGCTAACCGTTTTACAGGATTATCAGTGATAAAAGCAATGAACCTTAACGAGATCGTAATGTTAACTCCTCCGGTGCAAGTAGATCCTTTATATCATTACTTACACAAAAAGCATAAAGCAATGGTACCTCAAATTACGGCTGTGTTGAGGGAGATGGAGCAGGAAGGCAAATTTCAAGAAATCTACAAACAGTTTCAAGTTTTTCCTTTATCACGTCTTACCCATAATTAATGTGCAAAAGCTAATCTATGCTCTGGCAAAGGCACACCAGATTCAGGACCAAGCTTTCATTGGCTGTTCAATTCGCCCGCCAATTTCAAAATACCCTCGAAATCAAAGTCTTCGGCCAATTGAACAATTCGTTCACTTAGCGGTGCACAGGAATCTGATCTCGCTTTGAGCTCTTCTGCAATGGTCATAAGAGCGGAGACATTTCCAATTTCCGCCTCGGCTCGCAGGCGTTGGGGTAAATCTTGGATTAATTCCACTGGAATGACGGCAAGCTTTTCATCAGATGGTTCCATGGCTTTATCTTCACCTAATACGCCAAGGGTCCGAACTGATTCCAGAGCCTGGTAAAGTGTGTTTTCCAACTCGGCCAATTTTTGATCCAACTGTTTCAGAGAAGGCGCCTTCTTTTGATCACCTTTAACCAGCTTTTCGATGTCGACTGATGCTACTTGAAGGTCCGTCGCAGCAAGATTGCCGGCCAATCCTTTGAGGTTATGCACCAGGCTGTGAACTTGCTTAAAGTCCTCGGCTGCCAATGCTTCACGGATTTCACCCGCGACTCCGCCATAGTTGGCCCCAAAATCAAGCAGTAGTTTTCGGTATAGACGTTTGTTACCTCTCAACCGCTCTAAACCGGCTTTAAGATCAAATCCGGTTAAAGATTTTGGAAGCCCTTCCTCTGCCCGTGTCTCCTGGGTCAAAGCTGTTTCCTCAAAAGTAACGTCTGGCTGCCGATCAGCGGATGCCCCATTAATCGGTTGGATCCATTTCAGCAGGGCGGCAAAAAGCTGATCCGGATCAATAGGTTTGGTGACATGATCGTTCATGCCGGCCTCTAAACTTTTTCTCTCGTCACCGGCCATGGCATGCGCCGTCATGGCAATGATAGGTACTGGATGCTGGATACCGGATGCTGGATGCTGGATGCTGGAGGTTGGAGGCTGGAGGTTGGAGGCCTGACTGCCGACTTCAGTCTTCTGATTTCCGTCATTTG
>JASFJP010000608.1:0-3204 GCA_050121225.1 Desulfobacterales bacterium | reverse complement strand
TCCTAATCGCTATTGAGCATTAGAGCGTTTGTCAGAATAAGTTCCGATAGCGGTGGTTTTGCCAGCCTGTTTAGGATTTTCCATAAGGTCTAGGCTTTGATCCCAACGCTCTAATATTTTTTTTATGCTGAACATTATAGCTGCGCGCTTATATATAATCGGCCCAGCAGCACTGCACGGATGCAAATCTTTGATCCACCTTCTTGATAAATAACATAGCGGTTGTCATAAATTGCTATAACCATGGGTGATCATACAAAAGTATCTGCGCCTGTTATTGAACTGGACCAAACGGAACATATCTATGACAACCGGTATAAGTTCTTTTTTCTGCCCTTAAATCGGAAAACATCTTATTCTTGATCAACTAAAACTAATAAATCCGGAAAGCTTTCAGATTTTAAATATTGATCTTTATATTTTTCAAGAACTATTTTAACATGCCGGATGTGATCTGGCGGTCTATTTTCATAGAGCTCCCTTTTCAGATAGTTAAATTCTTCGTTCAAAGGTTCCAATTCTTTTTCTAATTCGTTTATATTTTGAATCAGTTCTTCCTTTAGGTTTTCGTCTGTCTCTTCATCCATGTCATCTTCCAATTCGTCTAATTGACTCTCTACATCCTTTAGACGGTCCCACACCTCTAAACACCTAACAATGTTTTCCCGAATTTGTTGGTCAGAGTCATATGCCATTTTTTTCCTCCTGATTCTGATTGGCCATCAAAGTAAACTTTTTATTGCCTAAATCTGCAAGAATTTGATGTATTATAGGACTTAAATTCAAAGGAAGGCAAGATCAAGACTGAGGCAGCTATGGCTGCCATCGAAAGCCCTTACAAAAAGTGAGTTACTCCAGATTGGACAGGTGATTTTTCGAGGTAAAGGCAATCAAATGCCTGTGAAACATGCCATACCCGTGGCGACTCCTGCTTGCAGCGGTTAGAAAGGGCCATTTAAGGATAGCAACTTATTTAGGTTATAATGTATCCCCGTGATGCTCGCATTGGCCAATTGCCGTTAGACTGTCATGATTGATAGGAATTAAAGAATCGATTATTTTCTGCTGAAATAGACTATCGGTCATCGATTCCCCTTCGTAAATTATATCAACCAAACTATTGGTTGGAATTTTATTAAAACAGTCCTGACAGGTAAAAAAGCTTTCAAAGATAAAAAGCTGCTTGCCCCTCGAATACACCTCTTTAAGGCTGTCGGTTGTTTTTAAATGAGGGCAACTGATCCAGGTTTTGGGAGCATGGTCATGTGCCTCTATATAACCCAGTATCTTGCTAAAGTTAAAATTGCTGTCAAGCAATGGATTAATGAAATTTTCTTGAAATGATGTATCCGTCATAGGTCGGCTTAAACTTACAAACTCTGCCAAATCACCTTTCAGGTAGACCAAATCGAGGCATGAATCACAAAAGCACTTACCTAAAACGATGGTTATTAACCCGGACGCCATATAATAATCATAAACCAATTCCGGTTCTGACAAATGCGGGCAAACAAGCCAGTTGAACTTTTCCGCCCTTCTCTTTGAAAGGGGTGTCTCCGATAACATAGGGACGCCATCTACATAATTGGGAGCTCCCGTTGCGATAGCTCCAATACTCAATTCAGGTTTTTGCAAGACAAAAAATGATTTTTCACCAGTATTTACCTCAGCTGCCATAATAGATTCCTCCAATCAAACGTAAAACTAAAGCTGCTCTGACGTAACTATGGTTAAAGCAAAATCCGCACCAAATTTTGTTAATACACATTTTTTGATTATTTTCAGATAGTTACTGAAATGCTATCAAAATCATAATGATTCAAAACCGTCTAAAGTGCCAAAATTTTGAATAGGCAGACGATAGGACAACAATTAAAAATCAAGGCATGTTTGTCAGGATGATTTGATTTGGGGTGACTAAAACTGCAAAAATTTGTCATTTCCTCGGACAACACCCTGGCAGGGGGATGATGTCTACAACAATAGAATTTCAGCAGAGCTTTCCCACATTGCCCCTTGCAAAATACGGGGTAGCTGTTATATTTGGCTCAGGTTTATGGATGCATATCAACCATTACAAAAAGGGGGATCCGTGAAACGTATAGGAAGCCCCGGCTCAACTGCAAAACGAATTCTCGCACTTAGTATATTATTTATTATTTCAATATGTTGGGGTCATTTTTCCGCATCAGGTGCTGAAGAATCCAATCTCGGTAAATCCGAAACTTCTCCCGCAAATGAGCCCATTCAGATTACGGCCGACAAGCTGGTTTCAAACAATCAGGAAAAATTCGCTGAATTTTCCGGCAATGTAAAAGCAAATCAGGGTAAATTTACCATCAACTCTGATCGCCTGAGGATATACTATCAAGGAAATTTGGTGAATCCGGAAGAAAAAAGCAGCGGTGAGGAGAAGATAAATAATATCGTTGCCCAGGGAAATGTGAAAATAACCGCGGAACAATATTACGCCGAAACCGATAAGGTCGAATACAATACGGAATCAATGACCATCGTTTTAACCGGTGAAAATTCAAAAGTCACCAGTGGTAAGAATTCGATTACCGGCTCAAAAATTACACTGTATCGAAAAGATGGACGGGTTAAAGTTGAGGGCAGTTCGACCAAACGGATAAAAGCGGTTTTCTACTCACAGGGTGACACGTCGGAGGCCTTCAGTCTTGAAAAGTCGAAAAACAGCGGTTCGCAATAAACTCCACTCTCATTTAGAAGCAATTTTAAGCTTGTTCCTTATGCGACTCAGCCTTTGAAACTTTTCATGTTTAAAGAGAAGATCTATCCACTCTCGAAATAGCGGCACGAGATCATCCGGGCTTTTTTTCTGCGCCCCTTTGGCCATTTGTTCAGCTTCAGTAAGGGCGTCGGCAAGGTCGTCGCGATCCGGTTCCCTCTCAAGCAAGTAACGATAGACTTCGGCAGCTTTTACCCAATGACCCTGGGAGGCATACACATGTGCCATCGTCTCTGTATATACTTCTATTTCTTGACTCATGCGCTCACCCCCGGGCAGATCTCCATTGATGGATGAGAAGTATCGGCCTCTGCCCACATGCGTTCATTCGACCTGTTTTACTCTGCGATCCATCGATTTTCGGGGCTTTAAGATCACTTCATTTTCACCAATCATACCAAGTTCCTGCCTGGCGATGTTTTCTATATACTCAGGATCATGCTTTAATCGGT
>JASFJP010000607.1:0-3221 GCA_050121225.1 Desulfobacterales bacterium | reverse complement strand
GGTGCTGTCATTTGGCCCAACATAGACATGTCTGAAGTGAAAAATTTGCTTTAAACCAATAGCCTAAGTGGTAAATGCCAGGACATCGATAACCCGATCCTAATGCTAAAAAATGCCAAGACATCGATAACCCGAAAAATATTTTCTTTATTGGCACGACATGAGCAGAAAATCATCATGTGCGAGAATGGGCCCTTCATTAAGCTCGTCGGAGCACATGATGATTTTTCTGCGGCTCATCAGCACCGCTTTAATAAACAACGCAAACAAAAGTAAAGATCAAATGGGTAACTGATAATCAAATGTGTCAGCCAATTCGTCACCAAGGTATACTTGCAATTGATGGATTTCGGTAACGATGACGGCTTTAACATAAGAATAGATCAAATCCTTTGAAACTTTAAATTTTTCACCGAATATATCAAGCATCCGGTCACTGCGAATAAAACGGATCACAATAATGTTGCCATCCGGGATATGTTCCAAAACCGGCAGCTTGGTATTTGGTCCCAGTGTAGTCGGCTTAAACCCATCACTTTGAGTAAACTCATTGGGGGTTTTGCCCTTGAGGCAGCTATAGCGGTGATGGCGGTTGTGAAACGTTTGAAAATTTTTACTTTGCCGTTTCAGATGCGCATAGCTGTTAAACCACTGGCGGCGGAAAAACTTCTTACTATAAGTATCGTTAAAATGTTCGATGACGCCGTTGCGCCACGGTTCACTCAGAGGAATAAACACCGGCTCAATGCCATGATAAAGGCATAGCTTGATAACAATACCAAATGAACGTGGATATTTGTTGCTGCCACGAAAGCTCAGTTCATTGTCAATTTGTAAAAAATCAGGGATGCCAATGGTTTTCCAGCAACGCATTAAACTACCAGCTACTTGGCGATCCTCCTTTGTTCTTTGAGATTCGATATAAACTCGGTGACTGAACACATCCATCACGTTGAAGGAATAAAATCGGCCATCGCCTTTGATGTAGCGCGGGCCGATCAGATCAGCCTGGTGTATGTGATTAAAATCAAATGCCTCGGTGAAGTAAGGGTATTCAACGCCCTTGGCAACATAGGCAGTTTTTTTTAACCAAACCCTCGCGCTTGAGCACCCGGTTGATTGTTCGGTCCGAGGGGAAACTGAAACCGGATTTGCTCATTTCCCATTTAATGGCCGAAGCGCCAGTTTGGGCAAACTTTAGTGACTCAAGGCGTTCTCTGACAGATATGATTCTTTGTTTATCAATCTCTTTGAGCGCGGTTGGTTGGCTGTGCGGAGCCCTTGATTGATCCTTGTACCAATCAGGATCACCGCTTTTGTAACGCTTGAGCCATTTAAAAAACCAATATTTGGAGCGATTCAAATCTGTGTATATTGCTTTTGGTTTTTCGTTATTTTGATATCTTTGAATCGCTTGTTTTCTGAGTTCTTGTTCCATTGACAACCTCCTTCAAAAAGAAATGAAGAAGGCTATCATAATTGTGTCGGGTTATCGATGTCCTGGCACAAACAACTGTTAGGGTTATCGATCTCTTGGCACTTTTGGGTTATCGATGTCTTGGCACTTGTCAGTTAAGCTTTAAGAAAACAAATTTTATTCGAAACAATGAGTAAACTGAAGAACCACCAACTAAATGAATTCCGGATGAGGGTGAGATTCAGCTCAAAATGAGGTCCTGAAGGAAACCAGCAATTAGAAAGACAGGAGGTTGAATGTTCAGCTTCCAGCCAAATCAAGACGGTTGGTTAAGAAATTTTCTATTGATTTATTTGAATTTGTTGCCGTTGTCAAGAATTTACAAAAAGCACTACATTGTAGTAATTTGAGATGTCATGGTCGGTGGGTGCCAATCTCGGCAATTCGATGATTATCGAAATGTATGGTAATAATATTCGAGTATCACAGGGTTTTCAGGATTGTCAATTGCTGGCAAGTTTAGCAGAAAGCCAACAAGAGGGTGGCTCCCTCGCGATTAGGTTACAGCATATGACATTTTTAGAGGCTTAATATTTGATCGATACTTTTAATAGTCTGCAAATATCCTTTAAGAAATACCCCTGGGGCTTCGTCGTCGCACGTATATGAGGACTTTTTGGAAAGAAGGCCTTACTTAATATGGCCGTATACGGGCTGTAGTGTAAACCCACGGTTGGTAACGATTTGGGTACGGAATAAGAGATAGGTCGCGGGTAAAGCCCGACCGAGTCAACTTTAAGCGACTTTGCAGAATCGCCTTTTTGTTAAAGTTTTTCGTGTAGTTGCCGATACTTCTACAGGAGGGCAGATTCAACATGAAAAAAAGAAAAATGTATAACACCACCTTGGACTGTAATCTTCTAAAAGAACTGAAAATACTCGCTGCCCGCTTGGATTTGCGCCAGAATGTTCTCATAGAAGAAGCGATACGAGATCTACTTAAAAAATACAAAAAACAAAAAAAGCCAACAAAGGTCTCTTCCAATGGCTGAGCATATCGCAATGGATGAAACCTTTATATTCGACATTTTCACCTTTTGCCCTCGTTCTTTTTGAACCACCTAACAGTTCAAATAATCGGTCGTTCCTAACTATATTTCTGCATAAAAATATTTATAGACAGCAACAACCTGTTGTGTTAATTAACCTCCCTACTTTGATTTGGGAGGTATCTCATGCCGTTCGGCGGAATTGTATGGAGCACGATATTCTGTATCCCTTTTTGGCTAATTGTAATTTTGTTTATTCAAGCAAGAGTTACCGCGTTAGAAGCTGTAATATTCGAGGGCATAGCTCTTTTAGGGCTGATGCTCTTTTTAATTTTGTTCTCACCCCCAAAAACCGAGCGAGGTAAACAATACCGATTACCTTCCGATCCTCCACTAAAGGAACGCTCTATTCACAAGGAATTAAAAGCAGCGAATAAATGAGCAATAAGCGCTAAGACGGGGAACTAATTTTTTAGGCATGGTCACTTTAGCTGCGCCATTATTTCAGGTTTCGCAATAGTTAATAGGATGAAATCTGAAAAATTTAACTTCTCTCAAAACCTGACTTATCGCCAGTAGCTAAGATTCAGCTGGACTCCATGTAATTTTCGTATATCTCAGGATTTTAGAGATTTCTAAACCTTTCATAAATAGCAGTTCTAGCAACTTCTCAATTATTCAACCAACGATATTAAAGTAGCTCTTTTTATTCAAACAAATTCTTTCGGATTGGTAGATGATATATGTAGAAAGTG
>JASFJP010000606.1:0-3253 GCA_050121225.1 Desulfobacterales bacterium | reverse complement strand
GAGCAACTAAACATAAAAACGCCGGGTCTCAGTGTCGCCATAGATACTCTCAGCGGCGGTAACCAGCAGAAGGTCATTGTCGCAAAGTGGCTCAATACGATGCCTAAAGTTCTGATCCTTGATGAACCAACCCGCGGGATTGATGTCGGCGCAAAGGTTGAAATTTACAACTTGTTGAACAAATTAGTCGAAGACGGTGTGACCGTGATTATGATTTCTTCCGAATTACCAGAGGTGATGGGGATGAGCGACCGCATTCTGGTAATGTGTGAGGGGGAAATCGCCGCAGAATTAACGCGAGAAGAGGCTACCAAAGAACTAATCATGGAATATGCAACCGGCAGCAAAAGAAAGGGGGTATAACACAATGAGCAACGAGGTACAAAGTGCAACCGAAACCGTGCCGGGTGTTTTGCAAAATGAAAACATCCAAATGGCTTTAAAATTTTTGAAAGAAAACGGCACGTTAGTCGCGTTGTTAGTATTAGTGATCTTTTTTAGTTTCGCAGATGAAGCATTTTTTACACCCAGGAATCTGACGAACTTGGCCAGACAGACGACGATCGTTGGGATTATCGCCGTCGGGATGACGATGGTGATCCTCATCAATGGCATCGATTTGTCGGTGGGCTCGATTGTTGGATTATCAGCAATTACTGTGACACTTTTAATGCAGGGCGGAGTCAATATATGGCTGGCCGTGCTCCTGACCATACTGCTTACCGGGGTCGTTATCGGTCTATGGAACGGTTTCTGGGTTGCACATTATAACATCCCGCCGTTTATTATCACTTTGGGTATGATGACGATTGCCAGAGGGCTGGCACTTACACTGTCAAAGGGCGGTTCGGTACCGGTCACAAATCCAACGTTTTCAAAGATTGGTGGGAACTTCATTCCCCCGGGGATATCCAGCGTGATCATTATTGCAGCGTTGGCCTTGTTTTTCTTTGCACTGTTTAGAGGTATTCAGCAGAAAAAGAAATATGAGATTGAAGTCAAGAAACAGGAGATTATCTCGTCATCTGTAATCGCTGTGCTGGGGCTGGGGCTTGCCTTATATGTGTTTACCGCTTATCGCGGCATCCCTTACCCGGTTGCAATTTTTGTTGTTATTGCTTTCATCGGAATATTTGTCTTAGAAAACACAAAATTTGGCAGAAGAGTGTACGCGATGGGAGGCAACGAAGAAGCGGCGCGGCTTTCAGGCATCAATATTTATCGCATGAAACTCATTATCTATGCCGTCATAACGGCGTTATCGGCGCTCTCCGGAATTCTGTTGGCCTCACGTTTAAATGGTGCCTCCCCAAATCTGGGAACCATGTTCGAACTCGATGCAATCTCGGCGGTTATCATCGGCGGTACCAGTTTTGCCGGGGGAATTGGAACCATCTCCGGAACCGTGATCGGCGCCTTTATTATCGGTATTCTCAATAACGGAATGAGTCTGTTAGGCGTACCGACGTTTTATCAATTGATGATCAAAGGATTTATCATTATTGCTGCCGTGTGGTTTGATGTCCTGAGCAAGAAGAAGAAAGCCTAATTTCTTGAGGTGTTTCCTATATGCCCAAAATCAAGGGAAAAGGGGAAACCTTTGTTCTTGCTTAGCCACGTGATTATTTAACCGCTTCTATTAGCTAATATGTGGATAGCTGTTAACAGTGATAGATCACTCTACCGCATCAAAAGTCAATCAGATAGGGTTAACCCTTGACCATTTTTAAAGGAAAGCCATGGAAAATAAATATAAAATAGCTGTTTTAGGACCAATTCCCCGCGATCATATCACAACGTATCAAAATGAAGTGGTCGAAAAATACGGATGCGTTCTTTATCCGGTGGTTGCTTTATCCACTCTTTGTGGAGAAGGTTCTGTTATCTATCCTGTTTCCCATGTGCGTGAAATTGATGAAAAAAAAATAAAGAACATTTTAACCGATATGAAATATGTGGATAGCACCTATCTTACTTCAGATGCGGATCAAGGAGACGTGATTGATTTAAAATATTCTGATCAAAATAAGAGACTTGAAAAACAAACCGGGTTTATGAATCCGATTGTCCCTGATGATGTAAAAGATATTCTCGACTGTGAAGCCTTTGTGTTTGTACCGGTTACTGATTTTGAGACTTCCCTTGAGGTTTTAAAATATATCAAATCGAATAGCCGGGGAGTTGTCATATTTGACGCTCACGGCCCCACGAATGGGTGTACTCATACGGGGAATCGTTTTCTCAAGCTCTGGGTGGATCGGGATTCGTGGCTTCCTTACATTGATATTCTAAAAATGAATTTGGAAGAAGCTGGATGCAGTTGGTTCAACAAAGAATATTCACCGGAGGAAATAATAGAAGAAGACAGAAAATTGAGCATGGATATACTCCCTGAGTTTGCCAAGCATTGTCTTAATCAAGGCGTTAAAGCGCTGTATATTACATTGGATGAAATGGGATGCGTGGCTTACTTTACCGAGAACGGAAAAATGAAAGAAAAATGGATTAAACGGATTCAGGTAGATAAGGTTGTCGATACAACCGGCTGCGGAGATTCCTTTGCCGGTGGACTAGCCTTTGGGTATTTGAAAACAAAAGATTATGTGCAAGCCTGCTATTATGCCAATGCGACGGGTGCCCAGAGGTGTACCGGAACAGAACTAAAAATTTATAAAAACCTTAAAGAAACCGAAGAACAAATTGCCGAAACCTATGGAGACTGATCTGCAGTGTTTTAATTTATTATCAATCTCCCGAAGAGGAAAGGAAGATGGGATTACACGAATCACTAAGCTCACAAGAGTGGTGCGTTGAAGAGAATGGCTTCAATTTGGAAAAAACAAATTTTTACGAAACCATATTCACAATAGGAAATGGCTATCAGGGAACACGAGGAGCGTTAGAAGAAGGAATTAAAGGCGAATTATCAGCGACGTATCTCGCAGGCGTCTTTGATCACCATGACTCAACGGTTATTGAGTTGGTTAACGCTCCAAACTGGCTTCCTTTGAGGATTTGGATCAACGGGCAACGGTTGAATCCGCAAAGCTGCAAAGTCTTGGAATATCGCCGCATATTGGATTTCAAAAAAGGATTGCTATATCGGTTCACCCGATTTAAGGATTCCCAAGGAAGGCAGACTCGATATGAGAGTATTCGATTTGCCAGTTTTAACAACCAGCATTTATGCGGGATCAAAGCCTTGATAACTCCTGAAAATTACAGCGGAAGCATTTCAGTAGAAAGCATAATT
>JASFJP010000605.1:0-3256 GCA_050121225.1 Desulfobacterales bacterium | reverse complement strand
GAAGCTGAATATCATTGCGAATTAAATAATTTCGCCATTTGCGTCTATTTGTATTTTTATGCATGCTTAAAGGTCCATTTTTTAGAATTGATATTAACCAGAGATAATTAGAGCTTTTTCTTTGCGATACTAACCCTTAAATTTGATCCTACAAAATTCATATGTGTTCTGATATTTTCCCCCATGCCCCCTGGCGCTGCAAAGAACAAATCTAAATGCTCTTGTTATTCAAGACGCACTTGTGGTTGACTGTGTCGTGCTTCCCTAAGCCGCTTTTTCGTGATCATTTTTGGTAACTTCAAGCAGCGCCTTCACCATCACTGGATCAAACTGCTTGCCCGCCTCCTTTTGCATTATTTCAAGGATCTGTCCAATCACCAGTTTTTTGCGATAGGGTCGATCAGATAACATCGAATCATAAACATCTGCCACGGCTAAAATTCTTGCGCTTTTATGGATCGCATCAGCTGCAAGGCCCTCGGGATACCCTTGTCCATCAAACCGCTCATGATGCTGAACAATTATCGGTATGATTTCTCTGAAGGCATTTATAGGTTCAATAATTTTGCCACCCATTTCGGGATGCCGCTTTATTAATCGAAATTCATCGTCACTTAGCTCGGATTTCTTATCGAGTATGGCCGAGGGTATTCCAACCTTTCCGATATCATGAAGAAGTGCGGCTCGATGCAAATTTTCGAGCTCCTTGGGTTTTAGCTCAAGAACCGAACCGATCCTTAACGCCATGTCGGTGACGCGCTGGGAATGACCTGCCGTCCATGGAGATTTGGCATCAACCGCCCGTGCCAGCGCTTTCAGGGTACCCCAATCCATTTCCTTTAATTCTTCGATTAAACTTGAATTCGATAACGCAACAGCAATTTGATCAGCTAATTGGCGTGCCGAAGTAATATCTTCAATTGTGAATTGCTTAACACCTTTAGCTGCTATCCATAAAACTGCCGACAGATTTCTCTCAACCCAAATCGGCAATATGAGAAAGGTCGGCAATGGGGTGTTTGGCCCTATTGGAATATAACCGGGCAGCGGCTTGTTATTATCAATGACAAGATAATCTGCATTTTGTGAGAGCACCATACGATCTCGGGCCGTTACTTCTACAGATTCTTTTAAAATGCTCTGAGGATGCAACGAAGAGCTATAGAACCCAAAACTCCTGGGAAAAAGGTCTGAGCCGATCAGACTGATCCCATAATCCTGACAATCGAAACACTCAGCAATGCCTGTAAGCGCCGCCTTGATGATGTCTTCACGGTCAAGGGTTGATAAAACAGCACGGTCAATATCGGCTCGAACCGAAAGAGTTTTGAATTTATGGTTTAATGCATCCGACATCTCATTAAATGCCGTTGCCAACTCTTCAAATTCATCGTTGCTTGATACACTGACCTTTTGGCTGAAATCTCTGCGTGCAATTCGCTGCACACCTTCTTTTAGTAAACCAATGGGTACTAGACTTTTGCGAATAGTTGCAATGCTGAGCCATAGCACCACCATTAACGCTAATATTGAAAATAATGGAAAAATTCTCTTAAACTCCGTCATGGGAGCATATACATCAGGTTTTGTTTTGAATAGAATTATAGTCCAGTGGAGAATTTTAAAGTTGGGTTTTAGGAACAAATGAGAGTAACTGGCAAGGTATTGCTTCCCACTTGTGTTAAATTCAAAATGTCCTGAAGTCGACGATTGAGCCTCAGTGTCAAACAAACCTGAGATCGGTGTTATGGAAGGTTGTGACATATAAAGAAGACGGTAGGATGAGTCTAAGACACAAAATTCAGTATCCAAGGGCAGGTTATCCATCTCGTCTACTGCCCACAAATAATTCACATTAATCTCACCCACAAAAAAAAACTTGTTGGCTTTTTGGGGTTCCACTTGACGAATCATGAGGAGCACAGGCTTTGATTTTTTGACATGTAACTCAACTAATAATGATTTGCCATCCAGCATATGCCTGATATCTGCTGATGTGAGATTCAGCGACTGAATGGGAAATTGGTTCAGAAAGGGCTGAAGTTTATTTGGCTTCTCAAAAAAAGCTATACTATCAAACCTTTTTAACAGTCGACTGCGAAATCGAGCATCTAATCCTTGAGGTTCGAATCGAGCATGACTATTCGTCACAGAGTTGATCAGCGCCAATTCCTGGCTAACCGAATCTAATCTATCTACCAAGGTCTTGGCTTGGGATTTTACTGAATGACGAAGACTCTTAACTGCGTGATCCTGTAAATGAGCTGTAACCTTGTAGAGTGTCAGAATAGCAAGGCACCCAACCGGCACTAATGCGCAGATCACAAAATTGACAAAAATACGCCAAGATATTTTGCTGCTGAAAATTTTTGTCTCTAAATGCATTTGCCTCGTCTGCTTTAGTGATTTTCCGCCAATCCATAATATGCGCCATCTAATGCGCGCACGATATCGTCACGAGCTGCTTTGGCCGTAAATTGAGCTACGGTTTTACCATCTCTGCCCATGCTGTATAAGTCAAAGTCAGAGTTGACCGGATTAGCATTTTTGTCCCGACGTCGTTTGCCGTTTATTCCTGGTGTTTTTCCGCCATCAAGCCTTAAATATTGATACGGCCTACCCCACGGATCGACAATTGGCTCCACATTGATTTCGATCAAACTATCTGGCAGTTCACCCTCATCAATTTCGTGATTGATGATCGCTTTTTCGATCATTTTAATTTCAGTAATCGCTACGGCGATTTTGGCCTTGTATCGATAGCTAATATAATTAGGAACCGCAATTGCCGACAGAATTCCCAAAATAGCTAACGCGATGAGGATTTCAACCAAGGTAAACCCTCGATAATTTTCTTTGGATTTCTGTATAATCGCTTTAGTTGATCTACGGATCATTCTGTCGTCCATGACAACCATATGCGCTTGGATTGTCTGTTATTGAAATCGCGCGATGCTATAGTTCTTAACTGGTACGTGTGATAGGGCTTCACTATCGTTTATTTAACCTGTATCTAATTTAGTGTCTCTGCCAAGAAATGCGGCACATACTCGATTCTTACCATCTCGTTTAGCCTTATAAAGTGAGGTATCTGCCTTTTCAATTAACTCATCCATTAATTTTGCATCCAACGGAAATAAAGCAATTCCAATGCTGACGGTTACGGTGGAATCGCTATCGACAAAACCATGCTCCTGGATGGATTGTCGGATCCTTTCGGCAGCCTTTTCGGCTCTATGAGTGTCCGTATTCGACA
>JASFJP010000604.1:0-3260 GCA_050121225.1 Desulfobacterales bacterium | reverse complement strand
ACTGAATTTATCAAGTTTTTTGGATATATCTTCTTTTTTCCATTTGCAAAGCTCTTTTGTCTTTTTTGCCATATCTTTCTCCTTTATTGCTATCGTGCTTCCATGAGCATTTAATCTGATAGTATTGCATGTTTATAGTTAGTTACCTTAATAACGAAAAATATGTTTGTAAACGTAAAATCTCGCGATTTCTTTTGCTCGGAAGAAAATAAAATGTGACGATGGGGGTTTACCATTTTGTATATGGATTTTTGATCAGATTAGAATTGAAATAGCGTGAATCGCCGGTCACCTCTGCTCCAATCCAATCGGGCTTGGGAAATTGTTGATCTTCGCTCTCCAGTTCTAATTCAGCGACAATTAAGCCTTGGTTTTCTCCAAAGAATTCATCAATTTCCCAAACAAAACCACCATGTTCTACCCTGTATCTGTTTTTCTCAATTAATGGTTTCTCACAGATGTCCAGCAAGGCATCAGCATCCTGGCGGGGAATTTTATATTCGAATTCCATGCGGGACGCCCCAATTGCAATTCCTTTGATTGTAAGATAACCGTTATCCTCTATGATGCGCACCCTCACAGTTCTCTCTTTCACGGTGCTTAAATAACCCTGGCGGTACTTTGTTGCTTTTTCGTTACGCCAAACACCTTCTTTAACCATAAATTTTCTTTCGATTTCCTTGCCCATGTCATTATCCGAATGTTTCAATAACTAAATTGGGTTATCTTCAAAGACGGCGTGACTCACTTGAGCTTTCGAGATTACCGTATAACTAAATTGGGCTTTGTATGTTAATCCCCAAGGGGTTCCATGCCCAAAATTCGCTTGATTGCCAGCAAATAATTCACGTTTTCATATTCTTGCAATCCCAGCATTTTTTTGGCCTCTAGTACCGCCTCGATATCCGTGGATTCTAACGCCATGGTTTTGATAGCTGCCCCGTTGATGAGCAATTCTGCAATTTCGCTGACACAGTCGTTGATGACATAACCGAAGCGACGCTTGAATATTCGGGCTAAAACCAATTGTGGATGGGGTGTCAAGATGTCTTCAAGAAATTGCTCAAGGGTATATGCAGATCGATTAAACTCCGGAACAGCTGCACCCAGCGCTGGTAACACGTCATCCCGGATTACCTCAATTTTCATCGGAAAATCTGCCTTCAGGCGTGGGTTCCATTGCTGGAGGCCTTTTTCTTCTTTAACAAAGACTTTAATATCCAATACATCATAGCGAATTTTTACATTATTCTCATTATTGCCGTGAGATAAGATGTAAATCTCCGAGCTTTCCCGAAATTTTTCCAATCTGGAAAATTTGCGTATCTTTTCTTCTGTTAGCCCAAAATTTTGGGCGAATGCCCGAAACTCATAGTGTGGTATTATCGCTTGCATACTCCTTCTGATTTTCGAAGTTCGTTTGTCATCTGTCGCAATGCACTATACAGGGGACCCTTGCCGACATACGAAGGCCTCGATAGCATCACAAATCGGCTCATTAGTTGCTCATTTCTGATTTAATCTTGTTTGGCTTACTGGTTTGCACGGCGCATCTCAGACGTCATATTCATAAAATTGTAGCTCATTTTAGCGCATTCTTATTTTTATCCGTATTAAGTATGGTGTGTTGAACTTTATCCCACAGGTTTTGGTACGATCTCGATGCCACAGACACTGGTGAAAACTCTGCAACCGGTGCCCGGTAGATTCCCATTTTTTCAATCTGGGCTAAATAAGGGATAAAGCTATGCAAAACACCGTTATACGCTTTTGACACTGTGGCGATAATTTCGCGGTGCATTTTTTTGTGTCGATCTACCATCGAAAAAAAGGTGTAAATTTTACCGGCGTCATAGTTGTTGCTATTGCAGAAAGACAGCAATTGCTCATACGTTCGCACAGACAGCGTTGTTGGAATCAGTGGCACGAGGGCGTAGTCAACGGCGTTCAATATGTTCTCGGCCAGAATGCTGATGGAAACCGGACAGTCTAAAAAAATGAAGTCATATTCAGCTTTAAATGGGGTTAAAATTTTCCTGAGCCGTTTTTTGGAACGCTTCAATTTGCTAAAGGTAACCTCTAAATTGCGCAGCGAGAAATCTGCCGGAAGCAGATCCAGATTTTCATAATCCGTGCCTTTAATACTTTTGTAAGTCTTCTTGTCGCCTTTGACAAGCCCCTTTGCTCCGGATTTCAATTTGGGTTTTACGCGAAAATAGTAAGTTGCGGAACTTTGCGGATCCAGATCGCAGATGAGCGTTTTAGCGCCTGTCTGCGCTGCCAGATAAGACAGGTTCACTGCAGCAGCGGTCTTACCCACCCCGCCTTTGTTACTGTAAAGTGCCAGTGTTGTCATCAAACTACCTTTTGCGCCTTTGACGCGAATAGTTCTCGGAATAACCTTTGATTTGCAGGCGACGCAAAGTCGGTGAAGGTTTTGGAAAACGCATCTTTAACGGTCTGCTTTTCGTTGTCCAAGGTTCCAATTAAGCTACCAATTGCCGCAAAGGTTTTTTTAGACTGTTGATGGGTTATAGGCAATTCTTCGATAATGTTCAGAAGATATTCTCTTTGAACACAGAGATCGTTGAAGTCTCCTAAATTGTCCTGTAATTTTTTCAATTGATTAATCAATTGATTAATTTTTTTGCGGGGAAACAAGCTGGAGAAAAATTCAATCAAGTATCGCAGTTTCTTACAATGAATTCTGAGAACATGCAGCATCTCATCTTCAGTATTTTCAAGAATTTGGCTACCAACCTTCACAACATTGCGGTATTTCTTATAGATTCTGTTGCGTGCCAGATCAATTACAGGGAGCTTCGCATTCGATGCGTTGGCCGAATTTCTCTGCGGTTTATTTAAAAAGGCCTCCCAATCCTTCAAAATTTTTGTATATTTTTTGGCCTTCAACCCGCGTATAACCTTTTGCAAGGCCCTTGATCGTTTTTTGCGTAAATGGTCAAACAACGGATCAATGTCATCTCGTAGAATCGGGGGAAGCATTGCTTTGTATTTATCTTCATTTAATAGATAGACATCCAGGTCTCGCAGCTCGTTAGAGAGTTTTCCCACAAAAGCGAAATCTTTCTTGAATCGATCGGTGGTGTTGGTTGGGAACACATATTTAATCTGGCCCAATGCGGAACGCGTCCTGCGAATCGCCACCCGAAAGTCATGTAAAAATTCCGTATCCAGGTCTTTTTCAATATAGGCTTCGTTGATTCGCATAACCTGCACCAAAAAGCGCAATATGACTT
>JASFJP010000603.1:0-3261 GCA_050121225.1 Desulfobacterales bacterium | reverse complement strand
CGGCTTGGCTTCAATCCTTTGTACGGCATCGATATGCATTATTATGGCAAAGCCAGAACTGATGGAAAAAAGATCGGCTTTCTAGAATCGGTTGAATTTCAGTTGGACCTATTAGGGAAAATGAACACTCATGATCAAAATGCATTTCTCAATCAAACATTGAAGGATTTGGAAGTTGCCGCTCAAATGGCATCAGATATGATGAGGTACTGGCAAACAGGTGATAGTAAGAATCTCTACAAACTATTATTTAAAAGCTTTGAGGGCTACCCCGAGATACAGGATCGGTTACTGGTTCAACGCAACAAAGATTGGGCCATAAAAATTGCGCAAATGCTTAAAGAGACCAATCAAGTACTCGTCATTGTGGGCGCCGGGCATTTGATCGGACCGAATAGCGTGGTCGAACTATTAAAACAAAAGGGATATAGCGTGAAGCAGAGGTGATAATAGGCAGAGAGCAAAGTGCAAAGCGCATCGAGTCTAAAGCAGATCGTTAGAAAATGCTGAATATCATCATTTGTTCTACACCTGCACCCGGAGCACGAAATTTTGTGTTATCCGCCTTCGGTCCTCAATGATCTCTGAACCCTGAATTTCAGCGAGAAGAAGAAAATGAAAGAACGTCGTTCGCCAAACCGATTCCGAGCAAGACTTCATGAAATCATCTTTGAAGCTGATACTTCTGCCGGCAAACTGTTTGATGTCTTGTTGATCCTTTCAATTTTGGTAAGCGTTGTCTTGGTCATGTTGGACAGCGTTGGCAGTATAAGACAATCCTACGGTATTCTGCTGTATATCGGTGAGTGGTTTTTTACCATTCTTTTTACAGTCGAATATTTGTTACGGCTTTACAGCGTGGGGCGACCCGTGGCATATGCGACCAGTTTTTTTGGGGTTGTAGATCTTTTGGCGATTTTGCCGACGTATCTAAGTATCATATTCCCAGGGACCCAGTATTTTTTAGTCATTCGAATCTTGCGAGTTTTGCGTATTTTCCGGGTTTTAAAACTGGTACAATATTTAGGTGCAGCCCACCAGCTAATTCAGGCATTACGGGCAAGCCGACGAAAAATAACCGTTTTTTTGTTCTCCGTGCTCACCTTGGTGGTCATATTCGGCTCCCTTATGTACATTATCGAAGACCAGGCGAGCGGTTTCACAAGCATCCCCCGCAGTATCTACTGGACGATTGTGACTTTGACGACAGTCGGTTACGGCGATATATCACCTCAAACCGGAGTCGGCCAAACCATAGCCGCTGTCATTATGATCATCGGTTATGGAATCATTGCGGTCCCCACCGGAATTGTTACCACTGAATTAGTACAGGCTTACAAAAAAGGAGTGTCAACCCAGGCTTGCCCGGCATGCAGCGCCGAGGGTCATGACGTTGACGCAATATACTGCAAATACTGCGGTTCAAAGATTTAGAATGGACCTGTGGTTACGTGAACAAATTGGAGACTTGAACATGAAATTCTGTCCGTTATGCGCTCAGACCTTGGAAGAAATTCAAATCGATGGTAAACCCCGCTTAAGTTGCACTTCCGAGACCTGCAGCTACGTATTTTGGAATAATCCGACACCTGTAGTCGCCGCTCTGGTGGAACGCGACGGCTACGTCATTCTGGTGCGTAACAAGGAATGGCCGAAAAAGATTTTCGGTCTGGTTTCTGGATTTCTCGAGGAAGGAGAAACCCCAGACACAGCTGTATTGCGCGAAGTCAAGGAAGAACTTGGTGCAGACGGAAAACTCATTGATTTCATCGGAAATTATTCGTTTTTTGAAATGAATCAACTTATTATAGCATTCCATGTGTTGGTGGAGGGAGACATCACACTCGGAGAAGAACTAGCGGATATGAGAGCCATACCTCCTAAAAAACTACGCCCCTGGCCACTCGGCACCGGTCCGGCGGTTAAGGATTGGCTCAAGAGACGGCAACAACTTTGAAATCCGTTGAGTTCTTCCTTCTGCGCTCTGTCCACCGATCTCTGGACAAAAAGCACAAAAAAAGTTAAGGTGTGAAAACGTTACGGTCATTGAATCGCTGATAGCGCTGTTAAATTCCAATGCCCCAAAATCATAGCACTAAATATGGATACAAATATTTCAGAAAGGAAAAAGTATGATCTATGTCGGCAAATTCCTTCACGCGACTGACCAACAAAAAACCAAAGAAGCAGATCGCCGCCACGGTGAATTCAATTTGATCATAGAGGCCGATAATCAAGATATTGCTTTAGATAAATTTAAAGAGCGTATTGCCGAGTTCAGGGAAACCAGCGACTTATTTGCAGGAGATTGTTTTATTTATATGGTTCATCTTCTTGAATTGGAAGCTTTTCCCAGTGATCGAGCCAGAATGCTTTACTATAAATCCATTGCTGGTGATCCGATTATGCCTTACATTAGCTGTTCGGCTCCATCCGGTGATGCCGATGGATGCAGGATACTAAACTGGATGGAGAACAGACCGGAACTCGATGGCCTGGACACCAATGTATTTCTGCATTTTAAAGCCAATAAATGAAAAAGCAGGATTGCATAACCCTGCCTTAATTTTTTACCTTCCAAGTAAATTCGCCTCTATTTTACAGCTTCTTTCAATGCTTTCCCTGCAACGAATTTCGGAACCATTCGAGCTTCGATGTTGATCTCCTCGCCGGTCTGTGGATTCCTCCCTTTTCTGGCCTCTCTTTTGTTCACCTTAAAGCTGCCAAAACCCGTGATTTGCACAGTGTCATTGTTTCTAAGGGCATCTGTTATACTCGAAAAAATACAATCCACTGCCTCCTGGGCTTCTTTCTTGGTAGAAACCAGCTTGGCTACTTCATTGATTAAGTCACCTTTATTCATATTCATTTTCCTCCATTTTCTATTTTAAAACAATTCATCTTAAAGTTCAGGGGTAATATCCTTAATTCAGAGACAGGTCAAGAAGAAATTTGACTTTAGCTGCTTTTCTCCTTTGGTTTGATCCGCTTGAGAAATTCCCAAATTGGCAGTGCCGTCAGCCCACCGATTATACCGGCAAGGTAACTGGGTAACGGCATGTTAAACAGCCATCGCCAAATGAGACCCACCACAAAGCCAGCCGCTAACATTGCCAAAAGGGTTATCAGAAATCGCTGCCAAAAGGGCATGGTTACCTCCGCAAAATTTAATTGTACAAAAAACTGAACATGGCTAGCTACAAAAGTCAAGTGACCTCTCTCGAAACAGGCTTTGTAGGTGAGCCGATTCGCGGATGGGTG
>JASFJP010000602.1:0-3263 GCA_050121225.1 Desulfobacterales bacterium | reverse complement strand
TCCCCGAATTGGTATACGGAAACAGCAACGAGGTGTATGCCTACGAGTGGGAAAATCTCCAGTTTAAGCTAAAAGCCGGCTGGCCGGCGGATACCACGACCGCCGGTGAATCTCCTGAGGTCAGGGGATTGGCGGCGGCAGACTTAAATAATGACGGTTTCATAGAAGTCGTGGCTACCACAACCCAAACACAGAGCACTGAAGACGGTGGTGCTCAGGTGTTTGTTTTTTCTCCTGATGGTTCACCTTTTCAACCTGCTGGTTTAAGCTATCCGGCATGGCCAAGATACAACAATCTCTCCGGTCAAGGGGGAGATGCGGATAGAAATGGACAGGGCCATCACGGGTTCGGATGCTACGGGCTGAATGTCGGAATCGGCAATATCGATGATGACAATGACCTCGAAATTATCATCACCTATGACAACCATCACATTCAGGCATTTGATCCCAATGGCGTTGCGATCAACGCCTCCTCATATTTCACCAATCGTGCCTCTGAATATGTCAACATGCCGATGACCTGGGGACAATTTATACGCTGGGCCGATCCCCAGGTAGAAGCAGACCATTATCACAACCATGTTGGTGAGTGGCCTCATCCCTCTAAACAAGAGTGGTTGCAGTGGACAGCATCCCCTCCCAATATTGTTGATTTGGACTTAGACAATAAAAACGAAGTCGTGGGCATTCCCAACATCGAATTTAATGTGCCTTACGAGACACAGGCCTACGGAGTTATGGTTTTGGAAGGCTCGCATGGAGACGGAAGCAGATCAGCTATGCGCAAAGCCGGATGGGAGGTACTTCCGAGAGGAAGGGCGCCGATAGAGGTCGATGGCTGGTATCCACCCAATGGAGTTCCGGCTCCGACAACGGTCAACATCCAGGGAGACGATCGACCGGAAATCGTCGTTTCTCTCAATGACGGCCTTGTGCACCTATTTACTGCTGATGCCGAAGAGCTCTGGTGGTTCAATTATACTCACGGAAAGCCGATTATGTATGCTTCAGAGGTTACGGCCGCCGATTTAAACCGGGACGGGTCTCCGGAGTTGCTGTTCACAACGTATGGCGATCCGGATGTCTCAGATTCAGGCTACTTAGTAATTCTGGGAGCGGACGGATCACTTCTGCATGACATCCCGCTTCCCAATCCCGGCTATAATGGAAACGGCAATGGTGCTCCGGCTGCTCCCGCTGTTGGCGACCTCGACGGAGACGGTCAACTTGAAATCATCGTTCAAACCTTTGATCATGGCATGGACATATTTACCGTACCCGGTTCCGGTACCAATTGCATCTTATGGGAAACCGCCCGGGGAGGGCCGTTGCGAATGGGTCAGCCCAATAGCAGTGGATTATAAATTCAAATTGAATATAGTGTCTATCTCAATCCCTTCTCCGGCCTGGAAAATGTGTGACAATTAACACAACTCGTATTTCTAAACGATCCACCTTTATCAAGACTTCATATTGGTCTCATGTATCTCAGACGATGTCATACCAAGCAAATTTACGGTACAACGGTTAATAACATCCTACGTGCCGCACATCTCTTCATTTTATGACGTTTGAACCATAGTTTTTTCCCCAAGAAATCAAAAAATCTGTAACTTTTATAAAGGTTCTGCGTTATATAACTGGAGTGGTGAAATACAGATCATTTTATAACAGATACAAAAAGATGCTCTTTGCGTACCTGATGCGCATCACAGGTGATTACTATCTTTCCAGTGACATCATGCAGGAAAGTTTCACCCGGTATCTAGACCGATACGGAAAACGTAAACAGAGTGCTCCACTCCTTTTTAAAATTGCCCGCAATGCGTTATTGGATTATCAACGAAAATCGAAACGAAGCGCCCAACACCTGGATGAAAATGAATTTTCGGGGGGAAATCCGGAGCATCACCTGTTAGTCCGCGACGAATACAGGCGTGTATTATCAGCTATGCAGCAACTGGGTGAGATAGAAAGAGACGTTTTAGCCCTCGTCGTCAGCTGTGGTATGTCTTACCGTGAGATAGCCGACATTACCAATACCAGCGAGCAGAACGTAAAAGTCAGGGTTCATCGTGCCCGCAAGAAGCTCAAAGAAATCATTGAGGAAGGGTCTGAGAGATGAAGGACTACATGATAAGTATGTTCATCGATGACGAATTGGATCTCGACGAAAAAATAGAGTTTGTCGAAACCGTGCACTGCGATACAGTTGTTAAAAAAGAAACTATAAATCTCCTTCAGCAGGAAAAGATGATTCGTACCCCGGTAGTCGATCGGATTCCCGATCTTGAGGTTAAAACTCGATCTACGCCAAATCTTCAGTTCTGGCGACCTGTAGCCGTATTTATGTCCGGTCTGGCGACAGCCTTTATCATTTTCTTTTTCACACAGCCGGAAAGTATCGTTTCAACTGTTCCATATCGATTCGTCATCTATCAACCCGATGCCGAAAAGGTCGAGATTACCGGTAGTTTTATCAGCTGGGACACGATTCCTATGAAAAAGATGGGAGCAAGTGGTTACTGGGAAATTGTAGTGGATCTTGATCAGGGTGAGCATCGTTACAGTTATATTCTTGAAAACGGCGAACGTATACCCGACCCAACGATTTTAACGCGTGAAAAAGATGATTTTGGTGGCGAAAATACGATTTTAGATTTAAATACAAGGGTATGAAAAAATGTTTGACATTAATGGCTGCCGCATTTCTGTGGATCATGAGCTGCACAGGGTACGTTTACAGGGCGCCGGATGAAAAGGTAACCCTCTATCTTGAATTGTCCAATGCGCAGCAAGTCTATTTTGCGAGCTCCCTTGATGAATACAGGTTGCAAAAAGCCAATAAAATGAAAGCCAACAGATGGGAAATTGCCGTCCCTGCACAGACAGAATTCAGATATTTTTTTCTGGTTGATGGATCGGTGTATCTTCCCGACTGTGAATACAAAGAAACCGACGATTTCGGCTCCGAGAATTGTATCTTTGTGCCGAAACCATAATCCTTTATCTTGACACGCGTCAAGATAATAGGGCAAGCAGCCGAGCAAAAAAATGAAGAAGATATGTGTCATAACTTTTCTAATTATTATCGCTGTATCCGCCGCCGCCGATGAGGTGAAGGAAGCGCTCTCCGACCTCGCCTCGGATGAGTTGATTCAGAGCACCCGGGATTTAATTCAATCCGGCATACAGGCTGACAGGGTGATTGTCGCTACCCGAACCATGGTTCAAAGCGGATTTAAAAATCAACAAACGAT
>JASFJP010000601.1:0-3276 GCA_050121225.1 Desulfobacterales bacterium | reverse complement strand
AACCCCCCTGGCGGGCGTGTGAAACTCGCTCATAAGAGAGCGTAACAGCAAACAGGGCCTCAAGATCAATAAGACAGTGAGGCGTACACACGCGTTGTGCTCTATCGTAACGGCGCCATACTGTTTGCTTTAACGCTCCCTAATGACCTCAGACAGTCCCCCATCCACCAGGCGGGTTAGCGTCAACGCCTATTTTAAGAGACGTCACTTGGGCTTTGTAGATAACCAAAAAAAATATTCAAAAATACATAACGCAAATCAGTCAACTTAGTAGGTGTCCTCGGTCGAGTCCAGTCGATCCCCGGGAGATTTGTTGACACACTTATAAAATTTCGTCATAGTTCAAAACACCGTTAGAGCAACTTTACCATTATATTTGATCCAATGCTAATCATTTAGTTCCTAACGACAGGGAGGTGACCCCTTGAAAACAGGAATTTGTCCCAAATGCAAATCGAATGGCGTTTTCTCGGGAGCCGGCATTACTTTGAAAAAAGGTCCCTTTGGCAGTAATTCCATTCCTATTGGACTAACATCTATGGCTGCTCTGGATAATTACGTATGCACCGACTGCGGTTATGTGGAAAGCTATATTAGTGATATGGGCAAGTTGGTCGAAATCTCCCAAAAATGGGATAAAGCCGGACAGGAAGATACCGAGGAAAAAGAAGTCGAATGAATTTTTCCAAAAAGACACACCGGGTCAGCAACATCAAGCGGTTCGCGGTGATTAGCCGAATAATGGTGAAGCACGGGCTCGGTGAAATCCTGGATCGGGTTTTCGATCGCGACGATGCCGCCGTAAAAGCTGGGGATGAAAGGTCCTTTTTTGCCCGTACGATTTATCCTTCGCCCCGGCGAATTCGCCGAGTTTTTGAAGAACTGGGCCCTACCTTCGTCAAGCTGGGCCAGCTAATGAGCACGCGCGCAGACATGTTCCCTGCGGAATACCTTGAAGAATTTAGAAAATTGCAGGATCGGGTTCCGCCTGTTGCTTTCGAAGAGATACGGGCGTTGGTCGAGAAAGAACTCAGACGTCCCATTTCGGAAATCTTTGTTTCTGTCAAAGAGGAATCCCTGGCTGCAGCTTCGGTTGCTCAGGTGCACCTGGCAGAACTGGATGAGGACGACTGGGTAGTCATGAAAGTGATTCGGCCCGGCATTGATAAAAAGATCCGTGAAGATATTCGGCTCATGTACTACTTTGCGGAAAAATTGGAAAGTACCTTTGAGATTGGAAAAATCATCGGTTTTGTGAATCTGGTCAAGGAATTTGAAAGAAGTATTCTTCGCGAGCTCGATATGTATATCGAAGCGGGCAACACAGAGCGTTTTGCCCAGAACTTCAAAGACAGCCAGGAAATTTATATCCCGAAGGTGTACTGGGACTATACGTCAAAGTCGGTTCTGGTGATGGAACACATTGAAGGGATTAAAATGGATCATGTCGATGAGATTAAGGCTCACGGTATCGATCCCAAAGAAATCGCCCTGATCGGTCTGCGCGCTTTTTCGCGCCAGCTGATGGAGTTCGGTTTGTTCCACGCCGATCCTCATCCCGGCAACACCATTGTCATGTACGACGGGCGGGTGAGTCTGGTAGATTTCGGCATCATCGGTTATTTGGATGAAAAGACAAAGCTGGAAATTGCCAACGTATTCCTGGGCTATGCCGAACACGACTACGACCTGGTGATGGACGCCCTTGTGGATGCCGGCCTAATTAATGAAGAAACAGTGAGTTTGGAATATTTTCGAAACGACTTGAGGGATATCAGCGAACCGTTTTACGGACGATCTTTGAAAACCATATCCGTCAGAGACGTCTATGATCAAGTCATGCAGCTGTTGCTCAAATACCACATACGTCTGCCACGTAATTTAATGCTTTTGTTTAAAACATTCATTCAGGCTGAAGCGCTCGGGAAAATCCTAGGCAGTGACGCCAGCCTTCTGGAGGTCACCCGTCCCTATGCAAGGAAATTGTTGAAACAAGGCTACGACACCCAGAAATTGATGCACAACATCGTTAGAGATTTTCGCTCCACCCGTGGCTATCTGCGAGTTTTCCCCAAGATGTTCCACGATATTCTCAAAGCGCTGAAGGCCGGAAAACACCATGTCGAAATTCAACATAGCGGTTTTCAACAAACCAATGCCAAGATCGAAAGGGGCATCAATCGACTGACGGTCGGCCTGGTTATCAGTGCCTCATTAATTGCCGGTTCGCTGGTTTTAGACTCTTCGCAAAAGGTGATTGAATTTTCGCTCGATATTTTCGGTGTTAGCACGATTTCCATCACCGCCCTGCTGGGACTGCTGGGTTATTCCTTGGCCACCATCTTGGGATTTTGGTTGATTATCTCCATATTCCGATCGGGGAAGATGTAGGTAAATTCAAAATTTTAGTACAGTCAATCATAGTCGATTTTAATGGTGTATTGCGGGTTTTCGTGTAGCACCCAATATCCTTCTTGCAACTCAAGTGTAACCGGGCCGGGTGTGCCTGAGCCGATTGTGCGATCATCGATTTTCGTAATCGGCAGAATACCTCCAGCGGTGCTGGTGGCAAATACTTCATCGGCGTTGCGCGCTTCGTCAGCAGGAAGGTTACCCTGCATAACTTTGTAGCCACTCTTGGTCGCCAACTCAATCGCAGTCCTGCGTGTGATACCTTCCAGCACACCGCGTCCTGGTGTTGTGATAACGCAGTCTTTTACTGCAAAAACATTAAAGCCCGGACCCTCGATAAGATTTCCTTGTGAATCGACAACAACGGCAGTTTCGCCTCCACGATCATAGGCTTCGAACAGTCCCATAAGCATGTCGAGCCAGTGATAGTTTTTCACGGTGGGATCAACCGATTCGGGCGGTATGCGTTGCCAGCGACTCACAATGAGGTGCAGACCCTTGGTCTGTTTTTCAGGATTTGCGATCCAGATAAACGGAATTGCGAAAGCCCAAAAACGATTTTTGCAGGTCCGGGGGTCGCGCGATCCTGGCTTTGGCAACCCGCGTGTGCAGATCATTTCGACATAGGCGTCACGCAGCCCACTTGCCCGGACGCAGTCAACCAAGATCGATTGCACTTCACTGCGGTTGTGAGGAATGGACATGTGCAGTTTGTCCATACCGGAAAAAAAGCGTTCGATATGATCATTGAGCCGGAAAAATTTTCCCTTCCAGACATGTGCGACATCGTATGTTGCATCCGAGTGGAGAAAGCCCCAGTCAAGGATCGAAATTTTCGCCTGAGCGATGGGCACTTGCTGTCCA
>JASFJP010000600.1:0-3279 GCA_050121225.1 Desulfobacterales bacterium | reverse complement strand
CACCTGTCTCTTCTGAAAGTCTGTCCTGATTTTTGATCAGCTTTGAAGCCGTTTTTTTATTAAATCCTTCCGCACGTTTTCCTGAAAAAACCCGATCACCTTTTTGGAAAATAGAGGAGCAGACTACGGTCGGATACTCGCCAGGCTGACCACCGAATCTAACACCGCCTATTTCACATACCTTTTGCTCTTTCTTAAATCTGAACATAAAATCTCCTTTACGTTCAATTCGCCGCGTTCACGCTCCCTCTTTGGAGCACTGGTCAGAAACGCTTTAGTTGATAACCAGGTATCATGGAGCAATTTTAGTGTGCCTTCGCAAACTTCCGTTCGTAATTCGAATAGATTATTGAAGGCTTCTGAATTCTGTCTCATTATTTCCACGGACATATGAGGTGTGGTTACCAGCAAAGATCTTTCGTAGTCTCGAAAGAGTCGCTTGGCCATGTCCAAACTCCAATTTCCAAATTCCTGTTCAAACATGCGTCTCCAATGAGAAGTCCAGCCGGGTATCATGAAAAAAGTCCCGGCGACGTTGCACTGTTCATCATAATAACGCTGACGACCTCCGATGATTAGACCGACGCAGTCATCGACCGGATGATCATCATCCATCGGGATAAAAACGGGTACGCCGGCATCTGCCAGCAGCTGCTCAGGCTTTTCCAGGGCGTTACCGCATAAACCATATCCGAGCATCAATGCATCGACATGGGGACCAAAAACCATCGCTGCTTCTTTTATGCCCTGTTGAAGTGTTCGTTTTCGATTATGCAAGGCCAATTCCAATACCTGCACGAGAATTTCAAGTTGATTATCAGAATGTGGATCAAACTCGCTAAAATCTTTTATTTTTTTTAATTTTGGAATTCTTGATAATTCCAACATCTCAATCAAACGCTCCGAGCGGCTATCCTTTAGAACCGTCACCCGGGTTAAATCAGTGTCCGATGCTAACAGATTGGCAAATTCAAGCTCTAAGATTTCGCAGGTTAATATTCCTAAAACACTCATTTTTCATAACCAATTAAAATTCTATCCCGCATCAAAAGAAAACTTCCGTATATACAAGGTATCCCGAGTAACGCATATCTACCAAGCGGGTCGCCTCAAAGATCATTTCCCTATGGCCGCAAAGATAAAAGTCAAAGGTCTCTCTGCCAACCACTTGTTTATGCATTCAGATATTTTGCCGTAAAATAAGTCTGCAACCGAATTTACATGCTGCACGCAGAGTTCAAGCGTTGCATGATTTGGAGTTGAAATGAGGGAGTAATAGCGTTTGATAGATTTATGGTGAAACGCAATCGTCTGACCTGGGTTGAAATTAAACGAAGCCGGGCGAGTCAGTTCAATTTCAAACGCATTTTCCGTCACCCATCGCCGTGACAACAATTCTACAGATACCAACCCATCAAAACTCTCTGACGATTGTGACATCATGGAACCCCCCTAGCGGTCAAAATTCCTGGTTAGGGTCAGGAGAAAGGTTATGAACCGTTGGCAAGTTGCTGAAGTATTGTCCAAAACATAAATCGATGAAAAAATCAGGTAATTTTAGAGTTATTTTTATAACGGTGTCGCTGTTGGCTGTCAAGTTGGAAACGCCGATAAGGGAGAACATCTCCAATCTTTAGCCTTGGCATCATTTGTCAGGGTAAGGCAGGGGATGGATGGCAACGGCAATCCGCGAGAAAAAAGTAGCGGCTGCCTTCCTTAGAAAACAGCCGCCGTAGTCACGCAATTATATATTTAGGGAAAGAGTTGTTTGGGTTTGGTGGTATCACCGGTGGCATTCGGAAAATCTGCGGCCTTATAGGCCTTCTTGTTATGCTCAATCAGATCATTGGCCTCCTCCATGTAATTAGCAAATCTTTTTTTACATTCATAAAAGCCATGCCACCAGGCATAATCCGGCGCCATCATCGCCGCTCCGAAACGAGCTCTTCGTCCTTCGTGGTGCCAGAGCTCATAGTATTCTACTTCCAAACGCTCATCAAAGAATTTGGTTTTATCCAGCAGTCCCTTTTCATAGAGTTCATCCAGCTTTTTTTTAGCCGGTTTGAAGTACACGTCGTTGTATTCCTCTACCACTTTGTCCAATCTGACAAAGTGGCCATCCGTCCAGACGTTGCCATGACATTGCAGGCACACTTCTTTCATTTTTTGCCTTTCAGTCTCATGATTGACCTTGGCCGGGAACGGCTTGAAATTCTCCGGGCGAACCGTCAGCGGCGCTTGCGTTTCCCAGGCCAAACGCTCCGTGACATCATGACTGCTCATCACAGAACCGGAACCGGACATATGGCAACCCGCACAGGTGGGCGCCCGATAATCAACGCCCGGTGTCCAGGTACCCGGAGCTGCATTCCAATTATACGTATCACCGAAGGCAGTATAAATATCCCCGTGCTTTGATTCCATAAAAATTTCAATTTGCGGATGGTCGGGTCCGAGATGACACTGACCGCAGGCTTCCGGCTTGCGGGCTTCCATAACAGAGAAACGATGGCGGGTGTGACAGGACGTGCAGCTGCCTTTGCTGCCGTCAAAATTGAGACGCCCCACACCCGTGTTGGGCCAAACCGCAGGATCAAGGCTATCATCTTTCATTTGAAGAATCGTACCATGACATACAAAGCAGCCGGTTGTGCGTTCGAAGTCGCTGTTCATACCTTTGTTGAGCCACGGATCGATTTTCCAGATAATCTCTAAGGTATTCGCATGCTTGCTCTGGGCATACTGCTTGGCTTCGTCAGGATGACATCTCGAGCAATCTTTGGGTGTTACAGCTGCAGCAACGGGTACCTTATACTCTCCTTTACCCCATTTGGTGTCTGAACGTTCATACTGTTTGTAGTGCGTTTTGCTCACATCCGGATCAAACTCCTCGGCTTTGTGGCAATCGTAACAGGTTACATTGGCACTGGCATGCCGGCTGTATGCCCAGTCACCAAACAAGCCTGGATGCTCTTGTTTATGGCATTCCAAGCAGGCCACGGCCTGCGGCGGCATGCTGCGCTCGATCCGGAGCTCTTTGACTTTAGGAAGATTACCGGCTGTTTGAGCGTCGGCTATAATGGATCCCGTTACCAGAAGCCCTGCAAATCCGATGATCAGAGCAGCAATACACAAAAGCTTTTTCATTCTCAGCCCCCCTTTCTTAAATCAGAACTTCTACCAGTTATCAGTAAATATTCACTCAAAACACGTTCATATGTTTATTAGTGTCAGACACCTAAACCTCGGTACGGTTCGGCATATTGCTTATATTCGTAA
>JASFJP010000599.1:0-3279 GCA_050121225.1 Desulfobacterales bacterium | reverse complement strand
TGGCGCGGGTCGTGCTCTTTTTTCGGGAATGTGTACTTGGGCATCACGACCGAAAGGTCCGAAGATGCATACACATCATCATTGATGCTGTCTTTGATTTTGTCTTTTTCGTGTAAGGCCATTGGCTTACTCCTTTCGTTTAAGGGGTTTTGGGTTTACCGGTTGGCAAGCCATCCCGGCAGATTCTTTTGGGCCTGCTTGTCATACCACTCGGCAATCGGCAGCACGCCTGACTCCAGCTCCAGCATGGTCGTCACGCCCTGCATGGCCTGCATGCGGTAGTCACCGATATTCTGACCATGGGCATGGATGTCGATAAACCCGGGCGCGACCACACGGCCGGTGGCATCGATGGTCCTTAGGCCGGTGATCTTCTCCTTTGTAATGAGGGCAATGATGCCGTCTTTGATGCCGACGTTGGCGATGTCATCGTTCATTGTCTCCGGGTCCATGACCCGGCCGTTAAGGATCACCACATCGTAATCCTGTGCCCAAACCTGAAAGACAGCGAAACCGCCGAAGATCGCCAACAGCATTGCGGTGACCATTTTTGATTGGATTGACATTTGTCTATTCCTTAAGTTTTAACATTTTTTTCATCCTCATGGGATGCGCCTACAACGGGCCGCCCGGGCGGCAGACAGATGACTTCCAGCAGGGGGAGGCGCAATTGATAAAGTGTATCCAATATGCCGTTCAACGCGGCTTGATCAGGCAGCCGGCCCTCCAGCGTCGTTGCAGCTGAGGTAAACGAGACAATCTCCATGCCTCCCAACCGGTCGATCCAGCTTTCGGGCACGACACCCCGCACTTTGATCCTGTAAACAGCAGACCTATCCAAGACAGACACCTCTATGTGGTAAAAAGTTTGTTCAAATCGTTCTGATGAGAGCAAGCCTTGTCGGGCTCGGGTTAGCCAGTGAACCGTTATTCAGGTTTTCGATTTTTTGGCCGCTGCGGATTGACACAGGAAGCTATTACGAATGCGCGTAGTGTACTGATTTTGATCCCGCCTGTAAATTATCCAAAAGGAGTATTTTAAGGCGTATTTTGAAAACCGATGGACTACTCCTTTCGGAGTATGGTAAAGTCCCATGCCATATTGGAGCTTTTGTCAGATAGCGTTCCGATAGGGGTGGTTAGTCGGATTTTGTCCGTATCGTCGATAATGCCCGATATGGTCTGATACAAACTCTTTAGTATTTATTTTTCCATGCTAAATGACTGATGCATTGAACTGATGGAATCGGCTCAAAAAAGTTTGTATCTGCCCAATTACCAGCAGTTTAAGGTGCTGTTCGAATCAAAGCTGGAAGCAACTTCCTATCTTTCGCATGATTCACGCAAGATTGCGGAGGAAATTGGGGAGACTGTGGGCCAAAAACATCGGTAAAAAAATGACCGGCTTTTTATTTACCTTGCGTTTTTTGTGAATACGGTTGTTCAGTATTGCGGCGCCTAAAACGTCTTCGCGATTAAGCATTTCGTGGATTGCACGGGGAATTGTGTCGCGAGCGAGCGATGATTTGACTTCAATTAATAGTTTTTGACGATCTCTTTCAAGGACGAAGTCAACTTCCTGTCTATCCTGCGTACGATGGAAAAGGATGTCGATATCCACACCTGCTGATTTATCGAGTTCACAATAAATATGGTTCTCAAGAAGCGCTCCGCCGTCCGGTCGTTCTTTTAGTCTTCGAAAGTCTCTCACAACAGCGTTTCGGATACCATTATCATACCAATAGATTTTGGGAGACTTGACCAGACGCTTGGTAGGATTAGCATAGTCGGTGGTGATCGGCCTGTAAACAAATGTATGCTCCATCACCTTTAGCTGCTTTTCGACTTGACGGGATGAGATGCCGAGTTGAGCGCCAAATCGGCTTCTATTCATCATCTGACCGAGTTGAAGGCACATCAGGCGTATGAATTCGTTAAACCGAAGAATCTCTTCATCTCGCAGGAGGCTTCGAACATCCTTTTCAAGATACAGGGCACATATCTCATTCAATACCTCTCGTTTTTCCATGCTATCCGATAAAACAGCTGGTTCCGGCATTCCACCCCATACCAGAAACTCGTCCAGTAAGTCATCGAGACGCTTTTTTTGCCTTGGAGGCATTATTTTTTCCGAATCGAGGTCAAATATGGGGATGTCGATTTTTTCCTGACACCATTCAGGAAATGAAAGCGGGAATATTCTTGTGCGACGAACACGTCCAACTGCGGACTGATTGAGATGAGAGTGTATCTCGATCGACGATGAACCGCTCGCAAATACTTTTATATTTGGATGGGCATCCCTAAGCTGCTTGAAAAGCATCAGAGCGTCCTTGAGGCGGTGAAACTCATCCAGCAACAATACTTGCTTACCGGTTCCGATTTCTGCAATCAGCGATTCAAGACCATTGCTAAATACCAATGCATCCTGCGGATTTTCCACATCCAGGTAGACTGTTTTTAACTCGACCCGTTCTTCGATCATCCTCATCAATACCGTTTTTCCGACCTGTCGGGGTCCAATAAGGATGCTGACAAATGGTTTTGTTAGCTCTCCCAGAAGCTTTTGTAATATCCTGCGTGAAATCATATTCTTTCGGTTTCGTTCAAATTTAAGCTTATAATATCACGCAATCGTGAAAAATCAAGCTTAAAATTCCCCGCTTTTTATAAAGTCTGCAAGCTGGATACCTGAATTTACCGTTGAGGATTACAAGTGCCAGTTAATAAAACAGAGAGATCACGTCTTCATTCTTCACTCTATGTCAATAATGAAGACGCGGCTCCTCTGTTTTCATTAGGTAAAACTGGTCAATTTTTCAAAAAAGGAGTTTTGTGGTTTATGAAATTTTCACCAAACACCTTAAAACTGGACCAGATGGGAGGGTGCCCTGTATACGTGGTCTTCGCATTCCAGTGGCAACCACTCATTTGCGATCCTGATCCAAGTTTCTTGTTGTCGGATACGAAATGATGGATGACTGTACTAACAAAGAAAAGGTTGACTTTTTTTGTCGATTTATATATTTTAGACCTGCTGTAATAATAATTTTTAAAAATTTGGCAGGGTTAAAATTTTGGAAAAAGAACATTATATTCCCCGGATTCTTGAGAACAGAATCAATGATTTTTTAAAATCACCTGAAATCATAGCCATTATAGGGCCCCGGCAGTGCGGCAAGACCACCCTGTTGCACCATATTGCTGCCAAACTGGGTTTCTCGAAAGCCGGAATCATTGATTTTGAAGACCGGGATGAACTCAATCTGTTTATGCATG
>JASFJP010000598.1:0-3283 GCA_050121225.1 Desulfobacterales bacterium | reverse complement strand
GACCAAAGCCGGCCTCTCTGGGGTCGGATATTTGCTATTCCGAGCCCAAAGATGGCGGAATATATATTAATCAGAAGGAGACTTGGAGATGCAGGAAACCCACACAGAAGCGAATCAAAGCGATATGGCCAATGAAGCTTATCTGCGTCAGCTAAAGGCGACATTTGAGCAGTTGCCGAATGATATCCCGCTTTATCTTTTTACAGCCAAGGGACATGAAGATGTATTTACCCAAGCCAACCGGCAGGTTATACGGGCGTTTCGTGAACTCAGCGACAAGGTTACGTTAAGGGAGTATGATTTGGATCACGAGCTGGCCGAAAAATGGAACGTCGTCAGTTCACCTACATTGCTAATCGCTCCTGAGCAGTATTCAATCAGATGGCTCGGTGCTCCCATGGGAGAAGAGGCCCGAACGTTACTTGAAACTCTTATCCTTGTTGGGCTAGGTGAAAGTCATCTCAGCGACCAGTCCCTTAATGTGATTAAGAAAATTGATTCCCCAAGGAACATCAAGGTGTTTGTCAGCCCAACCTGTCCTTATTGTCCGCAGCAAGCCGTAAATGCCGTTAAAGCGGCCATTGAGTCACCGCAGTATGTTTCCCTGGAGATTATCGATATCCAGTGCGAACCGGAGCTGGCGAATCAGTATTCAGCTCAAAGTGTCCCCCAGGCGTTTGCCAATGACATTTTGATCGGCCAGGGAGCTCAACCAGAGGAAGTATTTCTCCTTTCCCTTCAAAAACTGGAGCCCCAGACCATTTTTATTCCCGATAGTGATGCTGAGGAGGTTGAGACCGATGTGCTGATTATCGGTGGGGGTCCGGCCGGGTTGACAGCCGGCATCTATACGGTTCGCAGCGGGTTGCGAACAGCCGTCGTTGAACGCGAGGCTCTCGGGGGGCAAGTCGCCACCACCCCCGTAGTTGAAAATTATCCGGGATTTACCTCTGTGGGCGGCAAAACGCTGGTCGATATCATGGTCAGCCATGCCCTGCAGTATGTTCAGATTTTTCAGGGAGAAGCGGTTATGGACATCGCACCCGGCAATCCGATCACCGTAACGACGAATCGTCGGAAATTTCTCACCAAATCGGTCCTTCTAGCCACCGGCGCCTCCCATCGTCATCTTGGTGTGTCTGGCGAGTCGCGTTTATCCGGAAGAGGGGTAAGCTACTGCAGCACCTGTGACGGCCCTTTGTTTAAAGGCAAGAAAGTGGTCATGGTGGGTGGTGGAAACAGCGCTGTCACAGAGGCATTGCATCTTTTTCATATGGGGATTGATGTCACCTTGATTCATCGACGCGAAAAACTAAGGGCCCAGGATTTTTTGGCTAAGCAGCTTTTTGATAACAACATTCCGGTGCTTTGGAATACCGAGGTTAAAGAAATAAAGGGAACGGAGCGGGTCGAGGAAATTCTCATCCTAAACAATAAAACCAACGAAACAACCACGTTTAAAACCGACGGTGTTTTCATTGCCATTGGATATACTCCTGCTGTTGAACTAGCCGAGAAAACTGGAGTTGAAGTGAATGCGGATGGTTATATCCAACACGACGGCAAGCATCGTACCAATATCCCGGGTATATATTCGGCCGGAGACGTAGAAGGCGGCTACAAGCAGATTGTTACTGCATCCGGACAAGGAGCGGAAGCAGCCATGACCCTCTTTGAGGATTTAATTAATCCTTACTGGCTCAATTAAATGAATAAGTTCGAGTCCGTGACGATTAAACGGAGTCAAAGGGGCGCAAAAACGTTTGCGCCCCCTTTTTCTGCGTGATGCCTTTTGCAATTACCAGCCTTTTTCCCAGTTTAATTCCATACGACTAAATCCGACATAAGCTCTCAGCGGCCAATTCAAGTGTCTCATCTTTTTTCGCAAAACAGAATCGGAGTACGCTATGGTCATCGCGTAGATGATAAAATACAGAGGGTGGGATGGACGCGACACCGTGGTCCACTGTCAAACGTTTAGCAAATTTAAGGTCGGGCTCGTCCGAAATTGCCGAATAATCCAGCATCTGAAAGTAAGTACCCCCGCAGGGCAGAGCCTTAAATCGCGATTCATTGATGAGGGCGTTAAATTTATCGCGCTTATACTGGTAAAAACCGGAGAGCTGCAGGTAGATGTCTTTATCCTGCATGAACTCAGCATAGGCATGCTGAACGGGTGTGTTTGAGGCAAAGGTGAGGTATTGGTGAATTTTTTGAATTTCCCTGGAAAAGACTGCAGGGGCCAGACAATAGCCGATTTTCCATCCGGTGGTATGGTAGGTTTTACCAAACGAGCTGATTACAAAACTCCGTGCAGCCAGCTCTGGGTAGCGAGCCACACTTAAATGCTTCAATCCATCGAATACAATGTGCTCATAGACTTCGTCACTGACGATAATAATCTTCGTGTCGCGTACGATCTGAGTTAATCTGGATATATCCGCTTCAGTTAAAACCGCGCCGGTGGGATTGTGGGGGAAGTTCAAGATCATCAGTTGTGTTTTTGGTGTAATTGCATCTTGGACCTCATCCCACGCAATGCGGTACTCAGGATAACTCAATTTGACATAAATTGGAACGCCGCCGTTGAGTTTAATGACCGGCTCATAGGCATCATATGCAGGTTCAAAAACGATGACTTCATCATCTTTTCGTACCACAGCGGTTATGGCGGCAAACAACGCTTCGGTCGCTCCTGATGTTATCGTGATCTCGGTTCCAGGGTCGTATGTCGCTCCATACAATTCCGAGGCTTTTTCAGCAATTCGTTCCCGCAGCAGCGGCAATCCCTGCATCGGGGCATATTGGTTATGTCCCTTTTGCATCGATTGTGTGACGAGAGTGGTCAGATCCGGATGCACGTCAAAATCAGGAAATCCCTGGGATAGATTAATAGCTCCATGGTCATTGGCGAGCTGGGTCATTTCCGTAAAAATGGTTACCCCGAGTTCAGGCAATTTAGAAATTAGGTTCATAATAATACCTGTTACCAGAAACCGGGATAGGGATCAATGTCAAAGACGCACGGTTTCTCATCGAACTGACCCATAGACAACAAATGAAATCTGATCCGGCCGGAATGCGCAACTATTTAAGAACCGATGCTTGAGAAAATTTTAGGCTGATTCAAGTCAAGCTTTCGGCGCACCTTTTTCGTAAACAAGAAGCTGAGAAGGTGGCGCGTCATACAGCCATTTTCATGACACCTGCGCTGCGAAAGGGGTTGATTTATAGACTGGATCGTGGAAATTATATTATTCTATTTGTGATACGGATTCCCTGG
>JASFJP010000597.1:0-3287 GCA_050121225.1 Desulfobacterales bacterium | reverse complement strand
CGGGACATATCCGGATCAACAACCTGTTATCTCTTTGCGCACACGTGGGACGCATCCAACCGGGACCTGGCGGTTATTGCCGCTATCGGTGCGGTGGGGGATGAATTTTTTGTGGAGGGTTGCCTGGTGAGCGAGAATCGGGATGTTACCCTGGAGGCCGTGGAGCAGGGTAAAATGGAAATTCGGCCGCAAGCTGTCGGAGAGCGTTACTATCTTAACACCGACAAGGGCCAGATACCCTGCGATGAGTTCGGTGCCTACCTGGACACCCTCGGAGCTGCCGGATTTTATCAAAACGGCCCCGATATGGGAGTGCAGGCATGTCTCGAAGGTACATCGCCGGAATCGGATCAAATGGTGCACGATTTAAAACGAGTCCAAGCCAGAGCGTTTGAAAAAGAAATTGAAAAAATTCAAAAAGGAGTAATAAAGAAAACACCTCATATCCAGTGGTTTCACGTGGCAAATTATTTCTCTCCTATGGGAGTTAAAATGATTGGTGTATTTTGTGATGCCATAAAAAATGCGGACTTCATCGATCCTCAGCGATATTTAGCCGGCTTTCAAATCATCCCTGATGATATTCCAGGCTTCGGTCCCATCGGGATGCAGGATGTCAAAATCTCCATGAGAGTCTCAGATCCTATGATCGAAGAAATTCGAGCGGGAAGAAGATTGGGACTCGACATACTCCTTCCGGAGGCCACCGCTAAACTCGGTGGATTCTCCGACGCCTGCCACACCCTGACGGCTGCCACCACTGTAGCCATCGGTAAAGAAGATCAATTAATAGAAGAAATGGAAAAAATTCTGAAAGAGAACTGAGGTTTAATGTAAAAAGGAGAGGATAGAATCATGGGTAAAGGAACAGCTTTTGGAAAAACGATCCTGATCGGGGATTCATTTGTTTTAAGAGAAGTGCCGGCAATCGTGTCATCCATTCCCTTCGAAACTGAATGCACTGTGGAACGACTGGATAAAGGCGACGGATGGATACTGGAAGATAATCGTATCGAAGTGCCGGGTTACAAAAAGAAGAAAGCGCACCAGCAAGTTGACTCGATCAATCACATGCTGGAGGTAATGAAAATAGATGTTAAAAAGAATCCGATAAAGATCATCTACGGCGGCTCCCTATTGGCCGGCAGCGGTGTCGGTGCCAGCGCCGCTCACTGCGTTTCTCTGGCTCGCGCGCTGAATGATGAATTTGACCTGGGGCTTACCATTGATGAAATTAACCAGCTCGGATGGGAGGGTGAATTTGCCTACCATGGCATACCCAGTGGAGTGGATAACACAGCCTCGACCTACGGAGGCTTGTTGCTGTATCATATAAAACAGGGAGAAAAAACATGGAAGCGAATTGATCTAAAAGAGCCCGTGGAAGTCGTGCTGGGCAACAGCGGTGTCACTGCAGATACCTCAAAATTAGATATCCATGTTGAAGAACAAGAAAAGAATAATCCGAAGTTATTTAAAGAACGGCTTCAAACCGTCACCGATCAGGCATTTGAAATGAAACAAGCCCTTGAAGATTATGACCTCGAAAAGGTTGGCAGCATCATGACGGCAAATCACGAAATCTTGATCAACATGAATATTTCCCATGAAACGCTGATCTATCTGTGCAACAAGGCTCTTGAAATAGGCGCCTTAGGCGCCAAAGTCACCGGCGGCGGCAGAGGCGGATACATGAATGCCCTGACTCCCGGAAAAGACCTTCAGGAAAAAGTCGCTTCGGCAATCGAAAAAGAAGGGTTCAAGGTAATTCGCGCCACTATCGGAGGTCGCTAACATTGGCGACAATTACCTAATATCAATAAAATGTTATCTTCATCGGGGTTGAAATCCGGGTTTATCAGGAATTGAACGTCCGGTGTGACGGTCAAAACTTTCAACAAAACCTACTCAGCTGGAGACTACAGCCCTGGTTTCGCGGTCTCCCGGGTGAAAAACGTACCCGTCACCGGATCCTGCAACGTTTCTTCATACTTGTGGCCCGGCGTGTCCGACCACATCTGCGGCTCGAGGAACACCGCGTTAAAATTAGATTAAACCGCATATTACCGAAATTTTTATTGATAAATTGTCAATTTACACGGTAAATTAACGGCCATGTTTAAAAGATACCTGCAGAACAAATTGCCGGAATCCAGTTTTTTTTTATTCGGACCCAGACAAGTGGGTAAAAGCACCTTGCTGCATTCCGAAAAGCCGCATTTGACCATAGACCTCCTTGATCCTGAACTTCAGCTATCCTACAACAAAAGCCCGAATCTTCTTCGGCAGCAACTTGACGATCTTGCTCCCGGTGAAAACCAAAAAATACTCATTGCTGAGATCCAGCGTGTGCCGAAACTTCTGGATATCGTGCATGCCGTTATGGAACAAAGACCTGAACTCCTATTCATCCTCTGCGGTTCTTCAGCACGAAAATTACGTCGCGGTGCATCAAACCTTCTGGGAGGAAGGGCTTTATATCGCGCCATGCATCCTTTGACACTTAATGAATTGGCTGACGATTTTAATCTTCAATGGGTCCTCGCATACGGTTCGCTTCCAAAAATTTACAGCACACTCAAACAGAAAAAAATAACTGAAGCCCAGGATCTCCTCAGGGCCTACGGCATCAACTATCTCAGGGAAGAAATCAAGGCGGAAGCTCTCGTACGGAACCTTCAAGGGTTCCAAAATTTCTTGGACATCGCTGTGTCCCAATACGGCGAACAGATTAATTTTTCTTCCGTCTCCCGCGATTGCCAGGTGGCTCTGTCAACGGTCAGGGAATATTATTCCATCCTTGAGGACACGCTCATCGGGTTTTTCCTTTACCCCTATTTGAAAAGCCAGCGTAAACGCATGAGTCATCAGCCCAAATTTTATTTTTTTGATAATGGTGTAACCCGATCTCTTCTGGGGTCTCTTCAGGATTCCCCTAATGCTGCAGAACGAGGGCGCCTTTTTGAGCAGTGGATACTCCAGGAAATTATTCGTTTAAACGATTATCAGCAAAAGGATTGGAAACTGGCTTTTTGGCGAACCAGTCACGGAGCGGAAGTCGATCTTCTCATCAGTCGTGGCACAAAGCTTTTATACGCCATCGAATGCAAGTTTACAAAACAGCTCTCCACGAGCCACCTATCAGGGTTACGGTCTTTTCATGAAGAGCACACAGAAGTTCCTTGCTTTATTGTTGCCCCCGTTAACCAACCTGCGCGCTTATCATTCGCCCGTGTTCTCCCCCCCCCTAGATTGTTGCAGGAATTTTAGTGTTCCATAAAATAATA